>NZ_JAFNJD010000059.1:0-18526 GCF_017368415.1 Shewanella sp. 4t3-1-2LB | reverse complement strand
AAGCGCAGCAGGCCATGAGTCGCAAGGTAAAATTCAGCAACAACTGGAAAAAGGCTAAAGCTAAAGTCCAGCGTGTCCATGCAAAAATCGGCAACAGCCGCCGTGACTACCTGCATAAAACTTCAAGCGACATTAGCAAAAAACACGCGATAGTCTGTATTGAAGATTTGCAGGTCAAAAACATGTCAAAATCAGCGTCAGGAACCGCAGAGCAACAGGGGCGGAATGTCAGAGCAAAGTCAGGACTGAATAAAGCCATCCTTGATCAAGGCTGGTTTGAGTTTCGTCGCCAGCTCGATTACAAGCTGGCATGGAATGGCGGCCACCTGATCGCCGTTCCGCCGAACAACACCAGCCGGACATGCCCATGCTGTGGTCATATATCGAAAGAGAACCGTAAGACTCAAGCCCGCTTTGCCTGTGTGGAATGTGGTTTTGAAGAGAATGCCGATGTGGTCGGCGCGATCAACGTATTAAGGGCGGGGCACGCCCGATTAGCCTGTGAAGTGAGTGGTGCAATAATGCCACCAGCAGCAGGAACCCACCGAAGCGAGTCAGGCGTTTACGCTTAACCGCAGTAGGAATCCTCGTCGTTTACGGCGAGGAGGATGTCAAAAGAGCAATAGCAAAGGGGAATCGGTGGTATGAAAAGGGTAATGATCACCATCAGAGGCAAGGTCCAGGGGGTTGGCTTTCGCTATTCGGCATTGCAGAAAGCTAACGCCCTTGGGGTTACCGGCTATGTGAGTAATCGAGATGACGGCGCAGTAGAAATCCTCGCGCAAGGAGCGTTCCCGGCAGTGGATCAACTGATCCACTGGTGCGAAACCGGACCGGCTAACGCCAAAGTTGACAGTGTCTTTGTAGACGAGGACGAGGCAGATGAAATCTACCTCGATTTTTCCATCACGGTTTAACGTGTTTGTGGCGGAATACTGTTAGTGGCTGGCGATGTATCTGCTGCCGGAGTTTGCGGTTGATCGGCCTCTGTTTCCTGCAATTCTGGTTCCTGTGACTCAGCGTCATCTGACTGCTGGATCCGTCTTACCTGCAAAATCATGCCCATTGCCGGGTGATCGAAATAATGGATTTCGGTGCTGCGAATTCGTCGATTCTGTTCCATGGGCAGGCTGTAAAGATAAGGCATTACTGTGGCAGGCTGGCCTTCAATTGAAATACTCTTCCGCCCTGGTTGGCGTAAATTGAACCGGGTCTCGACGTATAGATAATGGCTTAGATAGATATTGAGCAAACCGTCAAATTGCCAAACGGCTGCAGATTTTTCTGGAGACATTAAATTGTTAAAACCGTCGAAGCTGCTCTGGTTCAGCGGTTGTTCACTGATAGGCAGACCGTTGGCCTGAAAGCGTGTAGCGAAATCCTGCCCAGCAAATAGATGTAAGGGTTGTGCTTGTCGCCTTGGCTTCATTTCTTGGCGCCAAGTGATATGCAACAGTGATTGTACACCGGCCTGACGCTGCAGTTTTGCTATCATTTCACCAAAACGGGCCTTATCGGCACCTTCAAGAATCGCCGTTTGTAAGTTGGCACTTTGATCGTCCTTCGGCAACACATTTACGGGCATAACTTTCGGCATAACCAGGGTTTTGGCGCTTTCCAACCCATGGCAGGGTGGTTGTGGTGATGTCGCAGAATTATCACCGCTGCTGGTGCCAATGGTATTCCAGTTGTTGTTACCACAATCCCCCATCGCCATACTGACGCCAGTGATATCACTAGCAACTTGCGGTGTCAGCAGATCCAATGCATTAGTGGTTTTTAGTTCCAGTGGGCTATCTGGCCAATGCTCATCGGTTTGTGTCTGGCGTTCAAAAATGTAGATTTCCACTTCGTACCAAGGATATTGCGCCGCTTGAACCATGGGGCTCAATGTCAATGCGGCCAGCGTTGCCAGCATAAATTTTGCAAACACTATCTGTCTCCCACTGTGTGTTGTGCCAACTGTTGCAGCAATAATTCGGCCATTTCTAACCGTTGCTTGCTGCTTTCAGTCGCCAACGTGAACTTTAACTTATTCGGGCCGTCCATTCGATAGATTTGTGGTTGTGATTGCAGTAAGCCGATAATGAATCCCGGATCAATCCGATGATCATCGCGAAACTCCAGACTGCCACCACGACCGTGCATTTCCAGTTTCTTGATGCCAAGTTCAGTCGCCTGATGCTTCAACAGCGTCAACTGCATCAGGTTGCGAGTAGCTTCTGGTAACAGGCCAAAGCGGTCGATCAGTTCTACTTTTAGCTCGTCTAAGGCGGCTTCGCTGCGACAGTTGGCGATACGTTTATAGAGTGACAAGCGAATGTTGACATCGCCAACATAATCTTCCGGTAACAGCGCTGGTATCCGCAGATCAATTTCGCACTGCTCATTGAGCATCTGTGCCAGTGACGGCTCTTTGCCTTGCTTCAAGGCATTGACAGCGGATTCCAGCATATCCATGTAAAGGCTGAAGCCAATTTTAGAAATATGGCCGCTTTGCTCTTCACCGAGGAGTTCACCTGCACCACGAATTTCCAAATCTTGGGTTGCCAGCATGAACCCGGCCCCCAGATCTTCCAAAGCGTCAATCGCTTCCAGACGCTTGCGGGCGTCTGTGGTCATCCGTTTTGGATGCGGTGTCATCAAATAAGCATAAGCCTGGTGGTGGGAACGTCCCACGCGGCCACGCAACTGGTGCAGCTGCGCCAGTCCGAACATATCGGCGCGTTCAATGATGATGGTGTTGGCACTGGGAACGTCGATACCGGTTTCGATGATGGTGGTACACACCAGCACATTGTAACGGCGGTGGTAGAAATCGGACATCACTCGTTCCAAGTCCCGTTCCCGCATCTGTCCGTGAGCCACCACTACTCGAGCCTGTGGCACTAACTCACGGATATCGGCAGCGGCTTTTTCAATGGTTTCCACATTGTTGTGCAGGAAATAAACCTGACCACCACGGAGAATTTCACGCTGAATCGCTTCGCGTACGGTATTTTTATCGTATTCGCGGACAAAGGTTTTAACCGCCAGCCGTTTAGCGGGTGGCGTCGCAATAATCGACAAATCGCGCATGCCCGACATTGCCATGTTAAGTGTGCGTGGGATGGGCGTTGCTGTGAGTGTCAGTATGTCCACATTGGCCCTGAGTGCCTTGATTTTCTCTTTTTGGCGCACGCCGAAACGGTGTTCTTCATCGATCACTAGTAGGCCAAGATCTTCAAAACGCACGTCTGTATTGAGCAGTTTATGGGTGCCGATGACGATATCCACCTTGCCTTCAGCCAGCGCGTCAATCACTTGCTGTTGCTCTTTAGCGGTACGGAAACGTGACATCACTTCTATCCGCACTGGCCAATCGGCAAATCTGTCTTTGAAATTTTCGTAGTGTTGCTGTGCCAGCAAGGTAGTGGGCACTAACACCACCACTTGTTTACCTGCATTCACTGCTACAAAAGCGGCACGCATGGCAACTTCGGTTTTACCAAAGCCAACGTCACCGCATACCAGCCGATCCATCGCCATCGGCGATTGCATATCGTTCAGCACCGCATCGATAGCCGTTTCTTGGTCAACGGTTTCTTCAAACGGAAAACTCTGGGCAAACAGTGCATAATCCTGTTGGTCGAGTGCAACGGCAACGCCTGGACGCGATTGCCTGCGTGCGTAAATATCCAGCAATTCCGCCGCCACGTCACGGATCCGTTCAATGGCTTTTTTCCGAGCTTTGTCCCACGTATCGTTGCCGAGTTTATTGAGTCCGGGTTGCTGATCCGGGCCAACGGTATAACGGCTGATAAGGTGCAACGATGCTACCGGCACATACAGTTTGTCACCACCGGCATATTCCAACTTCAGATATTCCGCAACCATGCCGCCGGCGTCAAGGGTTTCCAGCCCTTGATACAAGGCTACGCCGTGTTCAAGGTGCACAATCGGTTGGCCGACTTTTAACTCCGCTAGATCGCGTATCAGCGCATCTTGGCTTATCTGACGCTGTTTCTCGCGGCGTCGTTGCTGCGCGATACGCATGCCAAACAATTCGGTTTCGCAGATGATGCTTAAGGTCGGTTGCTGCAACTGACAACCGAGTGATAATGGCGACACCATCAACCCGATAGGGTCTGGGCTATTGAGAAACGCCTTGATACTGCTAAATAACTGCGGTTTAAGATCAATCGTGGCCAACAGCTCCAACAAGGCTTCTCGGCGGCCTTCCGTTTCTGCGCTGAACAAAACTTTGGGCGTTTGCGCCACAAAGGCACTCAAGGCGGCTAACGGCTGTTTTTGTTTATGATTAACGGTTAAATCCGGCAACGGCTTGAGGGCAGCATGCCGCTGATGCTTGTGATCGGTGACCCCATCCAGTTGGACGCGCGGCAGTTGTTTGAAGTTGCTGAACAACTGATCGGTTAATAGATACAGATCTTTAGGTGCCAGCAGTGGCCGCAGTGGATCAACTTTACGGTCTTCATAGCGGTGCTGCACTTGTGTCAGATGTTCATCGGCGGCGCTTTGCAAATCGCCGATGGTGAGTAACTGTATCTCGCCCCCCAGATAATCGAACAGGTTAGCGGTTTCATCAAAGAACAATGGCAGATAGTTTTCGATGCCCGCTGGCATCAGGTGTCTACTCACTTGCTGATATACCGATTCCGGTTCTTTGACCACCACTTCGAAATAGCGGCGGTAACGCAGACGGAAGCCTTCAATTGCGGCATCATCGGTTGGAAATTCGCGTGCAGGTAACATGCGGATTTCAGTGACTGGATCTTGTGATAACTGGGTATCGGCATCGAAGTAACGGATAGATTCCACTTCGTCATCAAACAGTTCGATGCGCAACGGTGCGGGCGAGCCCATAGGGAAAATATCCAGAATGGAGCCACGGATGGCAAATTCACCATGCTCATACACCTGACCCACCAGATGGTATCCGGCGTTTACCAGATGTTCGCGCATCTTTTGTAACGGGTAATGGTCGCCATTTTTCAGCAGCATGACATTGGCACTGAGGAATGCTTGTGGCGGCAATCTGACCATCAATGTGGTCACCGGCACAATCACCAATGCCTGCTTGGTGCCCGGCAGGCGCGACAAGGTTTCAAGCCGCTGCGAAATCAGGTCCTGATGTGGCGAAAAACTGTCATAGGGTAGCGTTTCCCTGTCAGGGAACAGCCATACCGGCATGTCGTCTGCCAGTAAATATCGCAGTTCGGCTTCCAGTGTCAGTGCCGTGGGCGTATCTGGCGTTACCAAGAGACTGATGGCGCCATGCTGTCTTGCCAGCGCGGCCAACGTCAGTGCGCGGGCAACACCTTCCGGTAAGCCCAGATAGCGGATGTCTCCGGCTTTAGTGGCACCTTCTGGTGCCAGAACAGAAAAAACAGTCATTGAAACGGCAAAGGCTTGTTTCTGAAAGATGGCGCACATTGTAGAGATTTGCGCCGGTGAGTACCAGAGGCGTTAGCGACTGCTCTTGCGCTGCTTCAGCTGTTTTTGCTGCACCACCAGACTGGCTTTGACCAGTTGTTCCACTTCGGCTTCGGTAATGACACTGTACTCCAGATCCAGCAGGTAGCGTTCTGGATTATCGGGATCTTCCCGGCAATCACTGACTCTGGCAAGACACAGTACGGAAAGGATCTCTTCTCGGACAAACAACAACAGCTTTACCTGCGCATTGCGCGGTAGTGCCTGCTCACTTTGCAGACGCACACCGCTACCACCAAACTGCAGACCGATGCAGTGCTGGCCATCGCGGGCTTCCTGTTCCAGCAGATGCTGTAATACCAGATCCACTTTGCGGGATTGCAGCTTCAAGTATTCCACTATGGCCCGGCCATCATCACCCATCTGTCTAAGATGGATCAGACAGTCACCTTCCAACGCCTTGACTTCGCTCATTAACTGCATGCCTTTGGATTTCATGCTTTGTAGCTGAGCTTCATCGGGCAATGCCTGGTCTTCTGGCCATAACGAGATGTAAGCGTCAAATGGATGTGGAACACTGAAATAGCCACTGGATTCTGGAAACAAGGCGAAGCCTCTTGTATTTAGCGGGTCAATCCACCTATTATCGTGCCCACTTCAATGATTTAGCAAGCCTGCTGCGGATTTACCGCGCTGCAGTTGAGGAGACGTTGTTCTGCCCATGAATCCGGCCCTATCCTGTTTTATCGGTTACCGTTACTGGCGGGCGCGCAAATCTAATGCCTTTGCTTCCTTTATTACCTTCTTTGCGGTCAGTGGCATTTTCCTGGGGGTCGCCGCATTGATCATTGTTAGCTCAGTGATGAATGGTCTGGAAGGGCAGCTTAAGCAGCGTATTTTGGGCGCAGTACCACAGCTGACCATTCATAGTGAGCAAGCGATTGCCCACTGGCAACAATTGGCGGCAACGCTAAAGACCTTACCTGGTGTACGCGGTGCCGCGCCGTCTATTGCTACGCAGGCGATGGTACAATCCAGTGACAATATCAGCGCGGTGCAGCTCTATGGTATTTTGCCTGATGCCGACCGCCAGCTGTCACCGGTTGCTGACCATACATTTCCAGAAGCCTATAACGCGCTGCAGAGTGGCAGTTACAAAGTGCTGCTCGGTGGCGAGTTAGCCAGACGACTGAATGTCAGTAGTGGCGATAAGGTGCGGTTGCTGAGCGGTGATGGTGTAGTGTATTCGCCTTTAGGACCGGTGCCCAGCCAACGTACCTTTGAAGTGGCCGGGGTGTTTGAAATGGGCTCGCAGGTCGATGCCAATGTTGCTTATCTGCATTATGCCGATGCCCGACGCTTGATGCGCAAAGCTCCTGATGCGATTCAGGATCTGCGCTTGTTTCTCGATGATCCTTTTGCAGCACCGCAGCTTACGCCTAAAGTGGCGCAATTGTTAGCGAGTGAAGGACTGAAGGTTACCGTCAGTGACTGGCGGGATAATTATGGTCATCTGTTTGCGGCAGTAAAGATGGAAAAAAATATGATGTCGTTGATGCTCAGTCTGATCATCGCCGTGGCGGCATTTAATATTGTCTCGGCACTGGTGATGATGGTAGTGGACAAGACTGCCGATGTGGCTGTGCTTAAAACCCAGGGGTTAGGGCGGGCGGATATCATGCTGGTATTTGTGTCGCAGGGGTCATTGAATGCCTTGTTGGGCTTGGCGTTAGGCCTACTAATGGGGATTGTTGCCACCGAACATATTAATCCGCTGCTGAGTGGTGTTGGTATTAATATTCTTGGGGCCGGCCAGTTGTTGCCGGTGATTATCAATCCGCAGCAATTGCTGCTGATTGCTATCGGTACCGTTATCATCACGTTACTGGCAACGCTGTACCCGGCACTGCGTGCGGCTGCTGTACAACCCGCCAATGTGCTCCGTTATGAGTAATCAAGTTAAGAGAAAACAGATGCAGAATCAGCCATTACTGCAGGTCCTTGGGGTCAGCAAAAGTTATCAGGAAGGCAAACTCAGTACACCGGTGCTGCATGACGTGTCACTGACCGTTGAGGTCGGCGAGCAACTTGCCATTGTTGGCAGTTCTGGCTCCGGCAAAAGTACCCTGCTGCATATCATAGGTACACTGGACAAGCCCAGCGGCGGTCAGGTAATTCTCGATGGTGAGGCGCTGTACCAAGTGTCGGCGGCGCGACAAGCGCAGATCCGCAATCAGGAGTTAGGGTTTATCTATCAGTTTCATCATCTGTTGCCAGAATTTACCGCACTGGAAAATGTCTGTATGCCAGGCTGGATTGCTGGGCGGAACAAAGCCGATGTGCAGCAGCAAGCCCAACAGTTGTTAACGCGGGTCGGATTGGAGCATCGGCTGCAGCATCTGCCGTCGGAGCTTTCCGGTGGTGAGCGTCAGCGTGTGGCGATTGCACGGGCGCTCATTAATAACCCTAAGCTAGTGTTGGCCGACGAACCGACCGGTAATCTGGATGCCAACAGCGGCGAAACAGTCTATGAGCTTATTCGTGAACTGGCAGCACAATTGGGCACTGCCTTTGTGGTGGTCACCCATGATCATCAACTGGCGGCTAGGATGGATAGGCAACTGCAAATGGTGGATGGTCGCCTGAGTGTGGCAGGAGCATCACTATGAAGTCGACGCTGCCTTTACTGCTTGGCTGGCGTTTTTATCGGGCGCGGCAGCGCAGTGGCTTTATCAGCTTTATCTCTTTTGCCTCCACCGCAGGGATTGCCTTGGGGGTGGCGGTGTTGATCCTAGTGCTATCAGCGATGA
The DNA here is from genome assembly GCF_017368415.1 of Shewanella sp. 4t3-1-2LB. Classification (NCBI taxonomy): domain Bacteria; kingdom Pseudomonadati; phylum Pseudomonadota; class Gammaproteobacteria; order Alteromonadales; family Shewanellaceae; genus Shewanella; species Shewanella sp. 4t3-1-2LB. The sequence goes on along the minus strand of NZ_JAFNJD010000059.1, from coordinate 10,280 downwards.
ATGGCTTTGAAAGCGAATTGGAAAAACGTTTGCTCGGGGTCGTGCCGCAAGGCGAGTTGTTGTCTGCTGGTCAACCGATTGCCAACTGGCGGCAAATGCTTAGCGACGCGAGTGCAATACACGGCATTACCGCTGCCGCGCCTATGGTGAAGATGCAAGGGCTGGTGCAAAAACCCGGTGGTTTTGCAGGTGTACAAGTGGTGGGTATCGACCCAGCGCTGGAACAGCACGTCTCGACCTTGGGTAATTATCTGTCTCCGGGCTGGCAAAGCCTGCAAGGCGATGGCAATCATATTGTGATGGGGCAAGGTTTACTGAAAAAACTCGGGCTGAAAGTCGGCGATTCGGTGACGCTTTATCTGCCTCCTCCCCGTGGTACTGGTGCGGCGACGGATATTGGTCGAGCTCGCAGTCATACCTTGGTGATCAGCGGTAGTTTCAGTGTCGGTGGCGAATTGGACTTTGCCAATGCTTATGTGCCGTTAGCTTATGCACAAAAACTGCTGGGGCTGGGCGATGCCGTGACCGCTGTACGCATCAAAGTAGCACGGGTATTTGAGGCGCCAAAGCTCATCCGTGAATTGGGTTATCAACAACAGCAGATGTTGTATATCAGTGACTGGACTCGGACTCAGGGCCACCTGTATCAGGACATCCAGATGGTGCGTACCGTGATGTATCTGGTGCTGGCGTTGGTCATTGCTGTTGCTTGTTTTAATATCGTGTCAACGCTGGTGATGGCCGTGCGCGACAAGGCGGCGGAGATTGCGATTCTGATGACCATGGGATTTGGTCGTCGGGCAATGATGGCGGTGTTTGTGGTGCAGGGAGCCCTTAATGGCATTGTTGGCTGCGTGCTCGGTACTGTGTGCGGCGTGTTATTGGCGCAAAATCTCTCGGCGATTGCTGCGTTTATCGAACAGCTGACCGGACATAAATTTTTGTCGGCCGATGTCTATTTTATCGATTTTCTGCCGTCACGTTTGGAACCGTCAGATGTGTTGCTGGTGTTGGTAATGGCATTGATGATGAGCCTGCTGGCAACCTTGTATCCTGCCTATCGCGCCAGTCGTATCGTGCCAGCACAAGCCTTGGCCGCACGCTAACGCCACTAAAAACCTAGGCCGCGAGAGCGGCCTATTGACTATTTGTTGCGGCGTTTTTGCCATTGCATATAAATGGAATATTGCCAAGCGCTGCGCACCACCACATAACCTACAACCGCGCTTATCACCCCAAAGACGAAACACCCTAGGAAAAACGGTGGTGCAATGGTGGAAAACGATTCTTCTATCCATTTCCACGACAACTCAAACGCAAACTGTTCTGGCGGATGATGCAGTATCTTGGCACCCGCTAGATATGCCAGATAAAACATTGGCGGCATGGTCACCGGATTGGTAATCCACACCAATGCGACAGAGACTGGCAGGTTAACATTAAACGCAATCGCCAACGCTGCGGCTAACACCATCTGGAATGGCATAGGCACCCATGCCACAAATAGTCCAATGGCAAAGGCCCCGGGGGCTGAACGTCGCGTCAGGGCCCATAGGTTAGGGTTATTCAGCAAATCACCGAAAACACGCAGGTATTTATGTTCCCGCAGGACTTCAGGTTTGGGCAGGAACTTTTTAATCAGTTTCTTTGGCATAAGGTTCGATTGCTGTCTTAACTTAGCTGATGAATTACGTACTGAGTGGCTTTTGCCTAGCTCTGATATCGGCTGTTTTCTGGCCGCAGATGCCATCCTCTCTATTATCACAGTTAATTATTGCAGGGGCTTTACTCCTGTGCGCACTGTGGCATCTCAAACATCGTCACCCGCTCAAGACGCTGCTTTGCGGCGTACTTGGTGGAATACTATGGATGATATTGTACTGCCATAGTGTGTTGTCGTTGCGGGAAGTGGACGAGTATTCATCGCTTCGGGGACATACGACACCCCTGACTGTGCGGGGAAAAATCATATCACTGGTTGGCGGCGATGGCGACTGGATTAGTATAGAAGTTGCTGAAGCACGGACGCAAAGCTTCTGGAAGCCGCCACGGCGCTGGCGATTGGGTTGGGATCGGCAACAGTTGGCAGCCATAGATAGGCACCCGTTGCCGCAAGTTGGGGAGTTGTGGTCATTTGAGGTTCGGCCGCGCGCGTTCCCGTCAGTACTGAATTTGGGCGGTTTTAATCAGCAGCGTCAATTACTGGCCCAGCATATCACCGCCAGAGGCAACATTCAGGCGGCAAGCCGTTTAGCAACTGTTGATGCTGGTCGAGCACAACTACTGCAGCAGCTGGCAACAACTCTGCAAGCTTTTGACAATGGGGACATTTTACTGGCGCTCACCATGGGTGATCGCAGTCATATCAGTGAACAGCGTTGGCAACAGCTAAGGCAAACTGGCTCGGGGCACCTGGTGGCGATTTCTGGGCTGCATCTGTCGGTCGTCGCTTTATGGTTATATGTAAGCAGTCGCTGGCTGCTATTACACTTTTGGCCGGTGCAAAGCCGACGTAATCTGCTGTTGGCGCAGCTATTGGCGTTAGCCGGGGCCGCTGTTTACGCTTGGCTCGCTGGCTTTGGCATTCCGGTGCAACGGGCGTTACTAATGCTGTTGGCGCTGGTGTTGGTTAATATGTCAATGCGCTCGGTATCTGCTTGGGAGCGTTGGCTGGGGGCGCTCACCTGTGTCTTGCTGCTAGACCCATTAGCCGCACTCAGCGGCGGCTTTTGGCTGTCGTTCTTGGCTTTGGCGCTGATCTTGTTGGAGTGGCATCGAAGTGAGCCGCAGCACAATGCTAGTTGGCGTCAGAAACTATGGCGCTGGTGTCGGCAGTTTTGGCGAGTGCAGTGGCGTTTATGTCTGGGATTGACGTTAGTACAAGCGTTGCTTTTCGGGGGCGTGAGCCTGCATAGCTTCTGGATCAATCTGTTATTAGTGCCTTGGTTCAGTGTGGTGGTTATCCCCCTCAGTTTGTTAGCTTTGTTGGCGTGGGGAATTCTGCAATGGTGGTTGCCAACGTCTGCTGCCAAGCTGTTTATCTGGCAATTAGCAGACTGGTCGTTATGTCCAGTAGATCGGTTATGGCAACTCAGTGACCATCTGCCGGGCAGTTGGTTATTGCTGCCTTGGCAGCTCACCTTGAGCCTGATGTTTGTGCTGGTCGGCGGGGTAATCTGGTACTGGCGGCCTAGGCGACGCTTTTTGTGGTTGCCATGCTTGCTGTTGTTGCCCGCGTTATTCCAGACTGCACAATGGCAAGGCTGGCTGCCGGCAAAAGGTTGGCAATTGCATGTGTTGGATGTTGGTCAAGGCTTGGCGGTGTTGGTTCAGCAAGGGCCGCAGGCGCTGTTATTCGATAGCGGCGCGGCCTTTCCCTCTGGGTTTAGTTATGCTGAGCGGGTGATTTTGCCGTTTCTTGCCGCCGCCGGCGTCAGACACCTGGATTACTTGGTGATAAGCCACGGTGATAACGATCATGCCGGTGGCACATCGGTTATTCTCAATGCATTCCCCAATAGTCAGTTGATCACTGATGTTGGCGGTTTGCCAGCTTCCCAGGGCTGCCGGCCCAAGCAATGGCAATGGCGGGCCCTGAGCTTAACAGTGTTAGGTCCCGAAGTCGCAGCAAGTGGCAATGATGGTTCCTGTGTGTTGCTGGTGGCGGATAATCAGCATCGAGTGTTGTTACCGGGTGATATTGAATTAGCCGGTGAAGTTGCATTATTGCGACAAGATAAGGCGATTAACGCTGATATTTTGTTGGCACCCCATCATGGCAGTAAAACTTCATCCAGTACTGATTTTATTAAAGCAGTCAGTCCTATGTGGGTTGTATTCCCCGCCGGACTCAACAATCGTTGGCAGTTCCCGCGCCCGGAAATCCGTGAGCGTTACCAACTGGCAAATGTCATATCGCTCGTTAGTGGTGAGCAAGGGCAGGTAAGTTTTCACTTCGATGATAGCGGCATTACTGTTGATAGCTATCGCCAACAAATAGCGCCCTATTGGTATAACCGTTTGTTTGGATTTGGTAACGTCGTCAATCCAGAGTAGAATGCCGACTTTGCCCATATTAGTGAAGTTACAGTCTCCATGAGCAGTGCGCCAAAACACGAAACCTGGACAGTCTTTAAGCGGTTAATCTCCTACGTTCAGCACCTGAAAAAGGTGTTTGTTATCTCTGTGCTGGGACTACTTGGCTACGGTGCCGTTGATATCACCTTTATGACCTTTATCAAACCCTTTGTAGACGAAGGGTTTTCCAGTAAACCTTCCGTTGCGGTAGGCGCTGATCTGGTGACCACGCACGGGTTTCAGTCTGGTAGCGATGTGTTGACTCTGGCACCGTTTATTATTGTGGGGCTATTTTTCTTGCGTGGGGTGTGCAATTTCATTTCTACGTATGGCATTTCCTATATGAGTACCAAGGTGATTCAGGAGATGCGGCAACAGGTGTTTGAGCATATTCTCAAGCTGCCCGTCAGTTTTATGGATCAGCAAAACTCCGGCAATCTCATCTCTAAAGTGACCTATGATACCGAGCAGATTGCTCGCGCTTCGGGTAATGCACTGATCACCATCGTTCGTGATGGCATCACGGTTATCGGTATGATTGGCGTCATGTTTTACTACTCGTGGAAACTCTCGATTTTTATCTTGGTGATTGCTCCGGCTATCGGTTTAGTGATCACCATAGTGAGCCGCCGTTTTCGCAAGGTGTCACGGCAGATCCAGAACGCTATGGGGTCGGTTACCACCGTCACTGAGCAGATGATCAAGGGTCATAAAAATGTGCTGGCGTTTGGTGGTCAGAAAACCGAAGCCGAGCGGTTTGCCAGTGCTAACGATTTTAACCGTTATCAGAATATGAAGTTGGCAACCACCCAAGCTATCAGCCAACCGTTGGTGATGATTATTGGCTCTTTTGCGCTGGGAGCAGTGATCTTTGCCGCCAGTCTTGACAGCTTACGTGGCGAGTTAACCGCCGGGATTTTTACGACAGTGTTGGCTTGTATGTTGTCAATGTTGCAGCCGATTAAAAATTTGACCCGCATCAATGCTGAGTTTCAGCGCGGTATCGCGGCCTGTACCACGGTTTTTGAACTGTTGGATACCCCAACGGAGCAGGATAGTGGCAGTTATGAGGTTGCGCGAGTGCAGGGCGATGTTCGTTTTAGCAATGTCAGCTTTGGCTATCCCAGCCAGGACAAGCTGGCGCTGGAGCATGTCAGTTTTCATGTGCCACAAGGGCATACAATGGCGTTGGTCGGGCGTTCAGGCTCTGGTAAATCCACTATCGCCAGCTTGCTGACGCGTTTTTATAGCGGCCTGGAAAATGGTGATATTCTGCTGGATGATGTCAGTATCTATGACTATTCCCTTAAATGTTTACGCAGTCAGGTGGCGTTAGTGTCGCAGCAAGTGACATTATTCAATGACACCATTGCCAACAACATTGCTTATGCATATCCCGGTGAAGTTACCAGACAACAGATAGAAGATGCGGCGCGTCTGGCTTATGCCATGGAGTTTATTGAAAAGCTGCCTCACGGGTTGGATACCGAAATTGGTGAAAATGGTGTGACCTTATCCGGTGGTCAGCGGCAACGTATCGCCATTGCCCGGGCAATTTTGCGCGATGCGCCAGTGCTGATCCTAGATGAAGCCACCTCGGCGCTGGATACGGAATCAGAGAAAGCGATTCAGAAAGGTCTGGATAATTTGCGCCGTAACCGCACCTCAATCGTGATTGCACATCGGTTATCTACCATTGAAAATGCGGATGAAATTTTGGTGGTGGATCAAGGCCAAATTGTTGAACGCGGTAACCATAAGGCGCTACTCGCACTAGATGGTATGTACGCCAAACTGTATCAGATGCAGTTTGGGAGCTGATGCAGATGGAAGCGTGGGTCAATCGGATCTGGTACGGTCGGCACTGGGCGCGTTGGTTGTTATGGCCCTTGTCCTGGTTGTTTGCCCTTATCAGTGGTCTGCGGCGGCTGGCATTTCGTCTTGGTATTAAAACACAGGTAAAGTTACCAGTGCCGGTCATTATTGTCGGAAATATTACCGTTGGCGGCAGTGGCAAAACACCTGTGGTGATCTATCTGGTGGAGTGGCTGAGGCGTCAGGGCTATCGTCCGGGAGTGATCAGTCGTGGTTATGGCAGTCAGCAACTACATTCACGTTTAGTGTCTGCCACGTCAACACCAGCAGATGTAGGGGATGAGCCTTGCATGATAGTCCGCCGTACTGGTGTTCCTATGGCCGTAGGCGCCGATCGTATTGCTAGTGCACACTTACTACTGCAATCAGCCATTGTGGATATTATTATCAGCGACGATGGCTTACAGCATTACCGACTCGCCAGAGACATTGAACTGGTGGTATTGGATGCCCACCGTGGTCTGGGTAATGGCATGTTGTTGCCCGCAGGGCCATTACGCGAAGGTGCTTGGCGTTTGAAAACCGCCGACTTTATATTGTGTAATGGTGCATCTGCGGATACCACTACACATTTTGCTATGACTTTGCAGCCCTCTGGTTTACAACCTGTTTCTGGTGAAACTGACCAAGAGCCACCCACAACTGCGCAACCGGTTGTTGCGGTTGCAGGGATTGGTAATCCGCAACGTTTTTTTGAGACCTTGCAGCAACAAGGCTATTCCCTGAGCCAGACCATAGTATTTGCGGATCATCATCCTTACAATGTGCAAGATTTTGCACAGGTTGCACAGCAGCCGATAGTGATGACGGAGAAAGATGCCATCAAATGCCGCACGTTTGCTGGCAAACAATGGTGGTATTTGGCGGTAGATGCGGTATTTTCGGCAACATTTGAATCGCAGTTACTGGCGCGTGTGCGTGCAGTAACGAGCAACAAGCATGACTAAACAGAAAGGACAGTCAGATGGCATTTGATAAAAAACTTCTGGATATAGTGGCGTGCCCGGTTTGTAAAGGCAAACTGGAGTACGACAAAGAACACCAGCAGCTGATCTGTAAAGCAGACCGTTTGGTATACCCCATTGATGATGGCATCCCAGTATTGTTAGCAGACAAGGCAACTAACTGGCAGGAAAGCTAAGAATAGTCGCAGCCTAATACGGTTAGGCTGCGTAACCCGCACCGCTTTGCAACGTGACGTTGCAGATTGCTCACAAAGTCCTAGAGGTCAATCTAGGCTTTGATTGGGTTAATTGAAACGCTCACGCTTATCCTCAAGCACTTAGGTGTATATATCCTTCCGATAACTTAACAACAGACTTCAAGCAGTCGATGAAGCAATGCTGAAACAGCTCGCAATCTATTCTTGATATCACTCGAGCGATGGTGTCATGAACAGGTAACCTATTCTTAAATAAACCCTTCTCGGCAAACCAGCTAAAATGGATATCGCCAAAATCTTCAATATCTTCTCAACCTATTGCCCCAGCTATCGAGGCACAGACCACTAGGAATAAAATATCGGTGAATAAGTGTTCGACTTTGGCTGACTGACGTGGATCTTCTAACGGACTAAAGAAACTATTGAAAGGTCCCGGAACTCATGAGATTCCCCACAAAAGAGGATATAAGATCACAGCCAGTATGACCCGTCCATCTCTTCGGAAAAATGTCACACTAAGAGCCCAAATTATGTTCGTGATCTTGCCCTGTATAATATTTTTTTAAACGAATATCCTCTTTATATTTTGATTTTAGAGGATTCCCTTCAGATCTTAAAATGATTTGATTAGAAACATCAAAAACTGACGACCAAACAGTATCAAAATTTAAGTTTTTATTATATTGGCACATGAACCCTTTTTTACCACTTAAAATACTTTTTGCAAATTCCACTGGAGAGCAGTTAACATCGGATCCTTGATGGCTTGTCCCTGTTTGATATCTTTCATATGAATGGAATAGGTCTTTTGGCTCCTCATACTCTTTCATCTCATCAGAGATAAAGTGGTTGGAGGCAAATGCAAAGTTCCCTTGGTGTATTAGTACTTTCTCAGGGCAACATTCAGCATGCATGATGCCATTTGTATCTGCTAAGAAAAGATGGAAAGCTCCGCCAATTGGTACATTTTTTATGACGTCTATTCCTTCAGCCACTGTTGCGCATTTTTCTAAAATGTACCGGACTAAAAACATTGAATTAAATCCAGGGTTTAATTTTTTTGCCCAGACATAAGTCATCCCTATAGCAAGACCTTTCTCATTTATTCCCTCTTCTGCGCAAACAAAAGCTGATGAATTTGCGATGAAAGAGTTCCCTCGTTCAGGTCGATATAATGCGCTGTTACTGATTTTTCTAAAAATGGGTGACAAATCGTTGTTTCTGCCGAAAACAACATGTCCATTTCTGTTCAGAGCCACCATTGAGCATCCTTGAACTTCCATGCAAACGCTAATGCATAACAGCCATGCAGAGAATATTTTATAAGGAAGGCAGAGCCCATCTGCTATACCCCTTATTTCCGCACAAGCTTCTGGAAAATGTTGTTTTAAAATTTTTTCTGATTGTACTCCATATTCGAATTGAAAATAATCCAACTTGTCATAGCCAAATAGCGTAATGTTATTTTTTCTTAACAGGCTCCCATATTTTAACCCAATAGTATAATGGTCCCCTTGAAAACGCGGATGATACATAGTCTTTCTCTGCAAAATTATAAGAAATAATTGAATAGTACGGCTTATATTGCAGATCAATATAAATTTGCTGTCAATAGAGCTTTGATGTGATGGACGCTCCTCCTATCTAGCGTCGCTGGGCGTTGTTAATCAAATAATTGCACGAGTCGCAACAGCCCCAAGCCGTTGCACGGTTTAACGACTTGCTCCCCGAAAAGGCATACCCAAGCTCAGCATTTTGTTCATTGCTTTTACGCCAACCAAGGCTTCGCCAACCTGGGCATTGTAATCTCGCAGACTCAGGTTCGGGCTTATCTGTTGTTTGTATCGGTACATCGCGGTTTCTGCCAGTGACCTTTTCCCGTACTCATGCTGCTGTTTCCACTCCCATAGACAACCTGCTTTCAGTGCATCAACGGCTTCATTGCGGATATACCCTTCGGACCAGTACCCTGCATTCGACCTGGGGGTATCACTGCCTTTATGCCTCTGTTTTGAATAGCTTATGGCAAGCTTTGGTGTCCAGACACTTGCTCGATGTGACGGCGAAGTGACTTGAGTAAGGTGCCCAGCACTTCATTGTCGGCCACGCTTTCGAGGCTAACCTCTGCCGCAATAATGGCATGAGTCTATGCATCGACGGCCAGGTGCAACTTACGCCAGACCCGGCGCTTTTCTTTGCCATGCTTGCGGGTTTTCCACTCGCCTTCGCCAAAGACCTTGAGGCCTGAGGCATCGATAACAACATGGGCAACAGGGCCACAGCTTGGCGCGCGATAAACCACGTTGACGGTTTTAGCTCGCTTGCTGATGCAGCTATAGTCCTGTGAAGCTAAGGGGACATCCATCAGTTTAAACAAGGAATTAATAAACCCTTCGGTGGCTCGCAGCGACAAGCCAAAATCGCAGCGACAAGCCAAAAACGCTTTTCAGCATCAGAGCGACTTCAATCACTTGGTCAGTAAACAAAAAGCCGCGTCCCAGCCACCATGATGCTGATGGCATAGCCAGTCTTTGATGGCTGCTTCATCAACCCAAAAGGTCAATGAGCCGCGATTGCGCAAACTCTGGTTGTACTTCAGGTCAGTGAGTGATGCGGTGCTTAGTTTTACTCATGATGCCGCTCTGTCAGTCTGTACTGAAAGATCTGATCACTGTTGGCTGAAATGGTTCAAAAGGATTTAGCCAACAACGCCTCTAAGATCTTCAATCAATGTGGAGGTTCGGTAGAACACCATTCATATAGCCTATCTAAATCTTTATCATCTTCTGATATGGATTCTCTTCCCATGTAATCAACCAAGTCGCTTTGAAATATTCTTAATGCTAAATTCGATATTGATAATTCATTGAAATCTATATATTTCATAAAATAACGTTCAAAAAACGAAACTTGGTGATATTTTAAGTCAAAATTTGCAAAAATTTTTGATTTAAGGATATAGCAATATGATATTCTATGTGCCCAATATTCATTTTCGAACATAGTATATTCTTTATACTTGTTAGTATAGAAAAGTTCCACGTGAAATAATTCATGAATAACATTTATTGTATAAAAAATAAAGTCGGACTCTAGATTTTTACATTCTAAAAATGGGTAGTAAAAACTTACTTCATCTTTTTCGTTTTTTAATTTTGTTCCAATG
>NZ_JAFNJD010000058.1:0-20079 GCF_017368415.1 Shewanella sp. 4t3-1-2LB | reverse complement strand
AATTACATCTGTATATAATTTTTTACGAAATAATTAACAATCAATTGCCATGTAAATCTGAAATGATGTAACAGCTTAACCCGTTGGTTAAGCCTTCAATATTATAAAGAACAATAGGTTATGCGACTTTAAGTAGGCAACAATATCAAACGACCGTTTTAAGTTGACGTATACGTCAACTTATCAAGGAGTTTAGCGATAGGAAGTAAGTTGGAGACTGTGATTAAACCAGCAACATATTAGGCGGATCTGGTAAAACCAAAAAAATTTTTACTATTTTAGTAAATTATTAAAAAGCCCGTCCCTTTAAAGCAATAACTAAGACAGCGTTATTCGCCATTGAATATCGACACTAAATTCGTTTATCTCGGTCAGCACGCATCAGCGATGCCAATTCGGCTTTCCCTTCATTAGACAGACGGATCAATGCCTTCAAATCGTCTTTATGTTCAGCCCCGGCTACCACTTGTGCTTTATCGTGCTCAGCAAAAATACGCACGCGTTCAGAGGCCTGCACTTGCGACATCCCCAGCATTTGCAACACACTTTCACTGGCACTCAGTGCCGAACCAAAAGTTTCACGAAATACTCGGGTGACGCCCATACTCATCAGGCGATAGGCATGGTTACGATCTCGGGCTCTGGCAACAATAGTGACTTGGGGAAAATGGGTCTGCACCTGATTGACGATCTGCAGTGAGTCCTCCACCGAATCCACCGTGATTAAAATCACCCTAGCCTTGGTGAGTCCGGCCGAAAGCAACATATCGAGTCGTTTGGCATCGCCAAAATAAACTTCACTGCCAAACTGTCGCACAACGTCGACATGATGAGCATCTTTGTCCAAGGCAACAAACGGAATACCAGTGGAAGCGAGAATACGACCGGTGATCTGCCCCATTCTGCCAAAACCGGCAATCACGACTTCACTTTCGCCAGGCTCAATGACATCAGCAAGGCGGCTATGATCTTCTGCGGGTTTAGCCGTAGCGCGAAATGCGCGCAACAGATAAGGTGTCAAAGCCATAGAGAGTCCAATCACCAATACGAGTGCCTGACTCAACGTTTGGGATAACAGTCCTGATAGATGCGCTTGCGACAACAGTACAAACGCAAATTCACCGCCTTCCCCCAAAATAAGCCCTAACGCCACACTGTTACGCCAAGAATGTCTTCGGAGTTTTCCAAGCACTACCAACACTAAGGTTTTGATTAGCAGCATCGCTAACAAAATACCCAGCAGCAATAATGGTTCTTTCAGCAACAGGCTGAGATCCATACTCATACCTACCGCCATAAAAAACAGCCCGAGCAATAGTCCCTTAAATGGTTCTATGTCCGTTTCTAACTGATGACGGTAGCTGGAGTTTGCCAGTAACACTCCGGCCAAAAATGCGCCCATCCCCGAAGATAGTCCCAACCAAGCCATCAGGGCAGCACTTCCCATCACCAACAACAGCGAAAATGCCGTCAGCACTTCGGGAACACCGCTCGCCGCTACCAGCTGCAATAATTTAGGTAACAGATATTTCCCCATCAGTAGAAAACCTAGCAGCGCGACACAAGTCCAATACCAAGGCACCGCTCGGTGTCCGACTTCAGCGGAGTTTGGATCTAAATAGGCAGTCAACAGCAACATGGGGATCACCGCTAGATCCTGCATCAACAACACACCAAAAGCATCACGGCCAATCGGCGTGGTCAATAGGCGTTGCTCGGCCATCAGTTGGACCGCAAAAGCGGTAGAAGATAAGGATAATGCCGCACCGATGATTATCGCGCCGGACCAAGAAAGACCGAGATAAACAGAAAAAAGCGTGACAGCCGACCAAGACAGCAATAGTTGACTACTGCCCAATCCAAAAATGGCGCTTCGCAGTTCCCACAATTTACCGGGACTCAGTTGTAACCCCATGATAAATAGCATCAGTACCACACCAAATTCCGCAAAATGGAGTACTGATGAGGGTTCTGAAACCACGCCAATACCGGCAGGTCCGAGAATAACGCCAGCGGCAAGATAAGACAAAATGGGACCGACACCAAAACGCTTACCCAAAGGCACCAACACCACGGCCGCCAGCAGAAACAATAAGGTAGAAATTAAAATATTGTCCTGTTCCATCAGGAGTCCTTAAGCAAACGGGTAAGATAAAGTGGAAATGTCTTAAAGCAGGATTGCAACCAATACTCATAGAGCACTGGGATGTCTGACTTCAGCGAAGAAAAACCAAGATATGCAGTTAAGGTGGCCAAAGCTGTCGTTCAGTCGCGGCCCTAGGGGAATTTCAGTATAAACAAAACCGCACCAGATAATAAATCTTTATCTTGAGCTTTAACGCACTGAACTCAGTGACTCAACACTTCGTCAACGTCAGAGATCTCTGTCGTAACTTCCGGCGCGGCACAGACCCGGTTACGCCCAGACAATTTTGCTTGATGTAAGGCCTTATCGGCCCGATTAATTAACGGTTCTAGGCTCAGATCATCCGGCGTACGGCTACTCACCCCAAAACTGGCGGTAATAACAAAATGATGACCACTACGATGACTGTCAATATCGGCAATGCTCCGGCGTAACTGCTCGGCTAACGCCATCGCATCCATGGCGTCAACATCAAGCATTATTACCACAAACTCTGCGCCCCCAGTGCGAGCAAAAATGTGATGACGTGAAAGTGATGCCTTGACGCACTCGACCACGCGACATAATGCCCAGTCACCACAACCAAAACCAAAGCTATCATTGAGCTGCTTTAAGTTATCAAGGTCAAACAACATCAAGCTAAAGTGACAGTCCCGGCTCATCGCCTGCACAAATTGATTATCGCCCAGAAACTGGGCCGTGGAACGGTTATATATTCCGGTCAGTTGATCATGGCGAGAAAGTCGCATAAATCTTTGTTTTTGCTGCCATCCCCAGTAAGAAAATGCAGCGAGCATAATAATAGCGACACTCAGGAGAGTAACAAAAGTCACCATATTATTGTGTTCTTTTTCCCGCAACATCCCACGAGTAAGCAATAACTCCCGCTCCTTGTTGAGCAGTTTGAGCTCCTGTTCGCGCTCGTTGGTACTAAAATGGGCCGCTTGATAGGCCAGCGCCTTGACTCTGCTCTCATCGAACAGTTTGCCGTTTAATTCAAGATACTGCTTCTGGTAGTCGTAGGCCTTTGCGAAATCGTGTCTATTGGCGGCTATTTCCGCCATCACTTTCAACGCATCGCGCCGAGCCGCCATATAACTACTACTGCTGTCTGCCGCCAGTACGTTAGCCGCCATCATTTCGGCTTCCTGTACTTCTCCCAAAGCCAAATCCACTTGCGCGAGCAAGGCACTGGTACTCACAATCTCAGTAGCAAAGTGAAACTGTTGATACTGGGCTAACGACGTACGGAAGTAACGCTGTGCAGCAAGATTGTCGCCCAGTTGTCTGGCCGTATCGCCCATACCCTTATTGATCATGGCGACCATCAATGAATAGCCATGCTCAGCGCAATAACTCAGGCCGTTTTGAAACCCTTCCTGCGCCTGTTTTAACATTCCACGACCATTTTGAGACATAGCCAACAGGAAGATCCCATAACAGTGGGCTTTGGTATCCTGTTGGTTATCAGCGAGATCGAGGATCCTGGAAGCATAAAGCCCCATCTCATCGTATGCTTCTAACTCATCGTATAAGTTGGCGATTCGAAAATAGGAATCTCGTTTCTCAATGGGATCATCAATTTTTTCCAGTAACGCTAGATTCCTTCCCATCACCAACAAGGCATCACGATAACGACGTAAACCAATCAGGCAGGTGGCTCGATAGTTATATATCTGGCTCAAATATTGAGGAGTGTTGACTTTAGTTTCCGCTTTATCCAATGCTGATAGAGCTTCGTCAAAATCACCACTGAAAATCTTGCTGACCGCAGAGGCAATGAGAAGTCTGGCGGTTTGCTCTGAGGTAAAAGAGCCAATTCTTGGCTTGAGCATGTCAATCTGCTGCTGGGCTGCGGCAATGTCACTTTTCAGGGTTTTCTCAAGTTTACCGAGAGATACATCAACTTCATCAATGGGGGCAGCAGACACACGACTGCCCCCACTGAACAGCAGAATAAAAATAAGCAGATAACGCGTTATTTTACAGTTTGTTACCATGATTCACTATCAAAAAAGGCACACTGTCATCGCCGATCAGCGCTTTGAGTGCAGCACCATCATGTTGCTGCACCGCTTCAGCGTGCTGTTCCTGAAGACCACTTTGCGCCAAAACCGATTCAGGATCGGCATAAAAAGCGGCACGAAATCCAGCGTCTTCGCCCATTCTGGTTAAAAAAATCTGTAATGCTTCCATAACACCTCCGTATGAGTCACTAACCTAAATCTTCGGGAGTCAACCCTAACTGATTGAGTACCCGAAGGTTGTACTGCAATTCCCGCACTGGTGGGATCACCAATGTGGTAATGGCATGAAGTGTTGCCTCCGGCAAATCCTTTAAAAAAATCCACTCTGCACGACATTGACCAATAGGCAGATTGCTTGCCTCATATAAACACACTTTGTGTTGTTCGGGATACCATTGTCGTAGTAAATCAACTAAAACGCGCAAGCGTTCTTCAGTTGTAGAAAACCCCGTTAGCGTGTGCTCACCGGCCAACGCAATCTGCCATAGCAACACGTAACCAGCGTTATCCAATTGATGCTCAAAAAACATCAACTGGCTCGCTTCTAAACTCTGGCAGCCATAATTTCCAGGATCAATACCAAGATCGGCCCACAAACAATCTTCTGCAGAGATCCCTGGCTCCATTGATGCCTGAAACCCTTCCTTTTTGGCCCGAGCAATTGCCATATGCGGCACGCAAGCAAAGACCCCAGGGTGACCATAAAAAACCCCCACAACCCGTTTACCCGCTCTGACAGCGGTCATGATGGCTTCTGTCATTTGCTCATAGGTAAGGCGGCGATTCTTTACTTCGCCTGCTTTGGCGTAAAACTGCTGCAGATCGGTGATATTGGTGTTCAATCCTTCAAGCCAGCGTTGTCCAAAAGCATCTGGCATCAAAGAAAACACTTCTTCAGCACTTTCGATGTAACTCTTACCAATAACTGTAACATGACCAGCGAGCTGCAATCCTGTGCCGACACATACTAAACTTCCCTTTCCCATCAATATCTTGCCCGCCCTATATCAGTACCGCGATTGTGTGTCTTTCTCATTCTGGTTTCTTGGGCTCAGTTTTGCAACAAGCCTAGTAAAAAGATCCCATGACTATTGATATATCTACAAAAAACCTGCGCCTCCACAAATTACTACAATGAAAGATATCACCGAACTATTACACAAACCTTTTGTCAAAGCTCTGACAGACCGCCGATAATTCTTGTATTTAATAATGAGGCTTGGTTATTATGGCCCGCAGTTTTTCAGGAAGCAGCAATCCCGATGTTGATTAAAAAGCAAAGTCTTACCTTGATGGGCGCCGCCGCCCTTGCGTTGTCACTCAATGCCTGTAGTGTGATGGATTGGCTGGTATACAAGCCTGACATTCCACAAGGCAACTATATGGAAACCCAGCAGGTAGAAAAGCTGCGCATCGACATGACCAAAGAACAGGTCGAATATGTGCTGGGACGTCCGGTATTGCGTGACAGTTTTGCAGATGATACTTGGTATTATGTGTATCACTACAAAAGTGGTCGTGATGCCAGTGTCACCCATAAAGAGCTGATCGCTCATTTCAACGGCAACAAGTTGGCCTCTGTCTCTGGCGACTATACCTTAAGCAAAGATTTTAATACGCCGTTGGAACAAAGTGCACTTCCTGAAGCCCGCAGACCAGAATTAGTGCCACAGGTGCCTGCACAGCGCCCAGATACCAAACCGTTAGTTGAAGAGAAAAATCCTGCCAGAAGCAACAGTAGCGAAGTGAAACCGGTAGTACCATCAACGGATAAGTAATGTTTCTTCTAATAACAAAAAAGAGCATTCGGTGCTCTTTTTTGTTATCTGTACTAACTGATTTTAGCGCCCGTCGTCTTATTAATACGCCCTTCTTCCTTGGCTTTCTCAGCCCGTTTGCGGCGGACGTCTTTCGGATCTGCAATCAATGGCCGATAAATTTCCACTCGTTGCCCAGGCAGGAGCACATCATCGGGCTTCATCACATGACTAAAGCAGCCTAACTTAATATGTTCGAGATCCAGTTCTGGGAAAAAATCGCCGATACGACTTTTGCGTACCGCTTCAATAAACGTGGTTCCAGGAAGCACAGATACCGGGATCACTTTTTGTTGATGTGGCAGTGCGTATATGACATCGACAGAAAACGCTGCAATTTCATTTGACACCGTAAACCTCCTTCGCTCGAGACGTAAAAGCAGACACCATCGAAGTGACTAGCTCGCGAAACACCCGTCCAAATGCCATGCCCACCAAACTATTGGCAAACTCAAAGTCCAATTCAAATTCTACTTTACAGGCATCTTCTGCCAGTTCAGTAAATTTCCAGCTGCCATGAAGATGTTTAAACGGACCATTTTCCAATCGCAATTCAATGCTTTTACCGGGAACCACCTGATTACGGGTAGTAAAAGTTTTACTAATGCCCGCCTTACTTATGTCAACAGATGCCACCATAGTGCGGCCATCAAACTCCAGCACTTTGCCACCGACACATCCCGGCAAGAACTCCCTATATGACTCTACGTCATTTACCAGCTCATACATCTGCTGCGCACTGTAGCGTACCAAAATATTTCGTGAAACATGTGGCATCCGCTTATTTTTCCTACGATGGACAAAAATCAGTGCCGGATTTTAACATGCTGCCAATAAAACGCACCCTTCGCGACCACGAGAACCACTTAACACAGTTCAAAAAGCGCTCATATGAAGCGTCGAGTAATTGAATCCACTCAAAATAGTGTTCTAGGCGCATTCCAAAATACTAGTGGCTGCGTATAATAGCGAGCCTATGGTAAAGAAGAATGCAAAAAATAAAGGTACGCAGCCAGCGACCATCGCTCGCAATAAGCGTGCGACATTTGAATTCCGTTTTGATGAAAAAATCGAAGCGGGGCTTTCTCTCATGGGTTGGGAAGTAAAATCTATCCGTGCTGGGAAAATAAATCTGTCAGAAAGCTTTGTGCAGATGAAAAATGGCGAAGCGTATCTGCACAATTGTACGATTACGCCACTTAACACCGCATCAACACATGTTGTATGTGACCCTACCCGGCCGCGAAAACTGCTGCTGAATCGCCGAGAGTTAGATCGCCTAGCAGGTCAAGTAGAACGGCAAGGATATGCCATCGTGCCAATTTCCATGTATTGGCGCAAAGGGGCATGGGTAAAGGTGGAAATAGGTCTGGGAAAAGGTAAGAAAGCCCATGACAAACGTGAAGACATCAAACAACGCGACTGGGCCATCGAAAAAGCCCGAATGATGAAAAAATAATTGTTGAATTATCTGTAACTTGCTCGGATAACCAGCAAACAGTTGTAACCTGCACTTGAAAACTTGGTGAACAACCACAATAAAGGTTACAATTGACAAATCTTGGGGGCGATTCTGGATTCGACGGGATTCGCGAAACTCCGGGAGCATGCCGAGGGGCGGTTGGCCTCGTTAAAAGCCGCAAAGTTATAGTTGCAAACGACGATAACTACGCTCTAGCCGCTTAATGCCGCTAGCCATCTACCACAGGTCTCGCACATGGGCAGTGGATTTGATGGTCACCTTACATCGTGCTAGCGAGGGAACCTTGTTTGGGGGTGAACCGCGAAACAGTACCAAACTCACCGTTTGAAATCCTGTCTTTCGGAGTTTAACCGGTTAAATAAAAGAGAGACTAAGCATGTAGGGCCCTGAACGTAGGTGTTCCGGACGCGGGTTCAAGTCCCGCCGCCTCCACCACTTCAAAGTAAAAAGACGTCTTCGGACGTCTTTTTTATTGTCTTAAAACATCAAAAATCAATAGCTTACGTATATTTGAGTCTCAAGTGGTCTCACTGAATCTCACCATTTTGGTATTCCAAACGGTATTCCAAGATTTTTTGACTTATTTTTGGAATACCATGAATATAAAACATCCAACTTAAAGTTATTGGGGGTGCACATGGCTACTAGCACTGTTCGTCTTACTAATACCCAAATCAAAAATCAGCAGCCTGGTCCAAAGGACATCGTTTTGTCTGATGGTGGCGGACTGCAGCTTCGAGTCAGGACTAATGGCTCTAAGCTTTGGAACTTCAACTATTACCACCCCGTTACTAAGAAACGAGTAAACATTGGTATTGGCCCTTACCCAGATATATCTCTCGTTAAAGCCCGCGAGATAGTTTTAGAGTACCAGCAACTAGTAGCGACCAATGTGGACCCCAAGGAAAAACGAGAACAGGAATCATTCAATAACAAACAAGAAACTCTGTACACACTGAGGAATGTGGCAGCTGAATGGCTAGAGATTAAAAAGCACGAAGTAACTGAAGATCATGCCACTAAGACTTGGCGCTCATTAGAGAGACATGTCTTCCCTGAATTTGGTGATACTCCACTTGCAAAAATAACAGCCCCAAACGTCATAAAGCTATTCCGCCCTATCGAAGCCTCCGGCAGTTTAGAAACCATTAAACGCTTGAGCCAACGGCTAAATGAAATTATGAACCACGGAGTCAACTCCGGTTACATCCCAGCAAATCCGTTAGCAAAAATTCATACAGCATTTAAGAAGCCCAAAAAGGAGAACATGGCTACCCTAGCCCCATCAGAGCTACCGGAACTCATGCGCTCGCTCTCCCAAGCTTCAATTAAACGTGTAACTCGCTGTCTTATCGAATGGCAGTTACACACGATGACACGCCCCTCAGAAGCGGCCAGCGCGCGTTGGGATGAATTAGATCTAGATAATTTGACCTGGACTATCCCACCAGAGAAGATGAAAAAACGTCGGGAACACGTTATTCCTCTTACGCCACAGATGCTCGGCATCCTCGAAGCAATCAAACCAATCAGTGGTCATCGGGAATTCATATTCCCATCAGACAGAGATCCCAAAACCCATTGTAATACGCAAACTGCCAATATGGCGCTGAAACGCATGGGGTATGAAGGAAGGCTCGTTAGCCACGGGCTTCGGGCACTCGCGAGCACGATTCTCAACGAACAAGGTTTTGAATCCGACTTGATTGAAGCCGCACTGTCTCACGTGGATGCAAATCTGGTACGCGCGGCATATAACCGCTCCGATTTTCTGGAGCGGCGGCGACCAATGATGAACTGGTGGAGTGACCATATTGAAAAAGCTTCAGAGGGGAATCTTTCTGTTTCCTTTGTCAAAAATGCTTAACACAAAAAATATTCTGTTTTTAAACAGATAATACCGTGGCAAAGCCTCTACAGTGAACTAAATATCCTTGATTAATAATAACCTAAGTCACATACTCTCCAACCAACGAGTAACTGCTTCAAAAGAGCCTATACGTTCTTTAAAAATATCTATAATGTCGATAGCACTAATTACAACTACAGGATGTTTGTCTTCTTTTAATTCACAATACGCTTGAGCACTCAAATAAGAAGTTGTTACCAGGATGCCAAATTGTCTATACCGTAAGCGAGATAGCAATCTAGAAAGCTCCTTTACTCCAACTCCTGAATCTGGCTTGTAACACTTTGCCTCTAGTGCAAACTCAACTTCAATTGAGCCAGGACCAATACCAATGCGATAACGCCCAATAGCGTCTCTGCCTCCATCCCGCCAGGGTCTGGTTATCTCACAGTCACCGATATCTGGCATCGAAAGACGCGCTATTTCAACGGCACAAGTCTCAAAGTCTACCGGCCTATCTTTGTACTTTTCGTACACCAGGGACAATAATTTCAAGCCGTCTTTATCTCGGGGTAATTGCTGCTCCTTGCTTCTTATTTCAATTGTATGAGGGGAATATAACGGTGTAAATTTCCGATTTTTCACCCAGTCTAACCAAACTCCAGGTGCATGCATGGAAGTAGACGTATCCCCTTTCTGTATATCATCAATCCATTCCCGCTTTACTACCGGCACATCCAGCACCGTGAAAGTTGCACGGTAATTTTGAAATCGAAGATTTTCCGTTCCCGTGGACCTCCAGATTGCAACCAAGTCATCATCCGGCCCCAGGTT
Organism: Shewanella sp. 4t3-1-2LB; assembly: GCF_017368415.1. Taxonomy (NCBI): domain Bacteria; kingdom Pseudomonadati; phylum Pseudomonadota; class Gammaproteobacteria; order Alteromonadales; family Shewanellaceae; genus Shewanella; species Shewanella sp. 4t3-1-2LB. The sequence goes on along the minus strand of NZ_JAFNJD010000058.1, from coordinate 9,923 downwards.
TTGAGCACCTGGTACAGCCAAGCCCAGGAATCTAACATCTCGATATTCTCCTGTTCCACTAAACAGGAGTATCGGCGGGAAATGACCAAAACAATCGGTTCTATGTCGAGCGTCAAACAAGTTGCGTAATATTAGATTACCTTGTCTTGGGGTATCGTGAATTTCCCGAACTGACTTATTGTCGCCATAATAAATAAACAACCCTGTTTCAGTATTTAAATGATCCGGCCAATCAGGATCATTAAGGTTCGTCTTTAAAACCAGAAGTTTCAAAGTTTCGATACCAGGCCGCTTTCCCAGATGCCGAAAGCCTGCTCCATTGTCTACTCCCAGAAGACTGGGCAAAGGATCATCAGATGCATTGCCATTTCTGGAACCACTGTAAACACGATCAACTACCAAGTCTTCACGAGACAAATCCATTTATGAAGCCAACTCCATTTCGCTCAATTGAATTTGATAAATCTTCTTAAAAATTATTTCCATGACTGGCGAGCAAACACCATTACCGCAAAGCTTGACTTTATCCCGCCTGTTTCCATGTGGGAGTAGATGTTTGGAGCCAGCCCCCATCGCCTTCATTAACTCCGGCGGCTGAAGCATTCTCAAAAACGGAGTATTTCCCTGCCAAGTTACAAGCCCAAACCTGTCCAATGTAGTAATTGTGCGTAGTGGTGCATCCAACGACTGCCAACCTCCCGCATAATCGGAACCGTAATATACGATGATAAAATCCTTTTTTCGCCCAAGTTTTGTCATAGCCCGCTCAGCCCTTTCAATAGTCGCCTTAGCTCTGCCAGTTTTGTACAGTGGGGTACTTTTGTAGTTTCCAGACCAGTCAATGATTGATCTGGCAGTCTTGTCGCTCCGCTGATGCAGCTTATACAAATCATCCTCAGTTATTACCGAGCCCCCCCTGTCACAAACCAAAAACATTCTCTTTCTTGATTGGGGCGTACCAAAGTTAGCTGCATTTAGCAGGAGATCATTAACCTGATAACCATATGACTTAATTGTTGAAATCAACTCGTTGTGGCGCTCCCATTGTTTCATTCGGTTTACGTTTTCAACGATTAACCAGCGAGGGTTCATGGCTTCAATCCAAGGAATAATTCCAATCGCAGTTTCCCTACTTCTCTCACATTTTGGTTTGGCTCCACGAGCAATCGAATGTGATGTACACTCCGGCGATGTTAATAACACATCGGGTGAATGTCGTTTTGCTAAGTCTTTGGGGTTTAGTATTTCGATAGGAGAACAGATAACTTCCGCATCAGGAAAATTACTTTGATATGTCTCTGCAGCCAGATCCCAGGCATCAACTGCGAGAATTGGAGTTGCACCTGCCATAACCGCTCCTCTGGCTCCAAATCCGCCGCCACAGAACAAATCAACAAATCTCAACATATGCTTTTAATTCCACTATATATTTCTCTATTCATGAATAAGATCCGAAAAATAACCACCTTGTGGATTAGCTTCAGAACCTATAATCAAAGCTCGATCCAACACCCTATTCCCAAGTTCACAGGCCGTTTCGGGCAAAAGGGTACAAGCATGACACGCCGCAAGATTTAGTCCATAGTACCCTTGCCCCTCACTTTCAAGGCATAGAGGATCGGAAGCACAAAACTCTGCATTTTTAACTGCAGCAAGAATTGTAGCTTCAAGTTTCCCATTCTCTCCTTGCCTGACCAACCCACCAAGACTCCCCTCAGAATCGCCGCCAGCCGTATATATTAGAATTCCACACATTTTTCGATCTGTTTCATCAGACACATAAAGCCTTTCTTTTAACGTTGAACTGTCATAACCACAGTCAAAGCTTAGTTGCCGGATAATCAGATGTGAAAGGGTATGGGCCAGGAGCAACCTAGAGCTATAAGGTCTGAATTCAGTCCCCCTTTCGGAACAAACCCTGGCCCATTTATCATTAATCAGATCAATTCTTTTTGCGATGTCAGGATGAGTTCGTTCCCAGATATTTAGTTTGTCTTCACTCAACTCCAAATAAATCCCCTCGCCATTGGAGGACACGGCAGGCAACCAGGAAAGTTCCTTTTTGGATAGCGCAGCCAACCGGCTTAGATCGCCATCATATGGGGTAACCCTTGAGAACCCAACTAATGCTCTTGTTTCTCTAAGCCTTGGGATCAGCACAACCTTGCTAAAGTAGTCTCTAACCACATTCGAATAGTCAGAAATTTGGGTTTTTCTTATATCAAACTCATCGCGCTCGGTCGGAGCTGGGCGAGGACCAAGGAAGGCTTGGCGTTCGGTGTATCGATAGGCCGATTCAGATTGTTCTACTGCTCCAGCCCACACATCGGGGTGAAGATATTTTTCTGTTATCGCCTCTGCGAAAACTTCGACCTCGATACCATACTTTTTTGCCTTGGAAGAAAACATGTTTGCTGAGATCACAGGCTCCCCGTTAACCCGGATATTATCGAGAACATCACATATCTCATTCCATATACTCTGATTATCCAGAATTCTGTGTAAAGTTTCAGAATATGGGGGAATTAATATTGAGCTAACAACATAAGGGAAATAGACGTTTGATGCTCCCCGTTGTACAACCTGAACCGACTCTTGACAGTTCGGCTCCTGAGCCTGCGGCCCCAACCAAGGCCGGTCTCCGCTGCATGACAGACCCGTTGCTTGCGAAAATGTAGAAGGATTAAAAGCTCCTTTCATCGTTCGGTATGATCCGCATTTCGAGCATTCTACTTTGATACCTTCAAGCCCGGCTCCTCCGGTTGATACAAGGAAAAGCGTTCCAGGTTCGTATCCGCATTCTTTTTTGTCACCGTGGGCCCATTTACTCCAGGGAAAATCGGAAATATGTCCATGAGCACATGCAACAATAAACCGGACAGGTACCAGCCGGGGACGTCGATGTAGTGGAAGTGCGCTACAGGGTTGTGTATTTGACTTGGCCTGACGGCGAAAGTTGGAGTTCTTGCATCTCAAGTCTTCATTTTTAGCATTGCTGGGACTATTCCATGGAACATACTGCATTGATCTGCATCGAGGGCAAAAATGCCAATTTGGGAAACGCACAAATGGTGTATATGCAGTGATAACCGATCTGTTCAAACCGGAGAAGTTTCGTGCGGAAAGCTCCGGAGCTTCAGGTGGCATATACAGTCCGCTCACATCCTTTCCCAGCTCGTGTGAGAGCCTAGCTTGAAGTCTTGGTTCCGATAAGCACGTTGCTTCCTTCAAATTCGCAGCTGCATCAGGCTGCATTTCAATTGTCCATGCATCAAGCCCGGCAGCCATCAACGATTCATCAGGAAAATCGATAATGGCACCAACACCAAACGGAACAACCCCCTGACTCCTTCTGAACTCTGGTCTTGCCACAATTTATTCTCCTAAATCGGGATAGGTTTGAAGGACTCTTGCGGAACAGGTCACATCGACATTACGCATACTGGTAAGAACAGGAAATGCCTTTCCTTCAAAATCTTCGTTTATGTTTCGGCCAAATGGGTACATCAACGTTTGTGTGGTTGGAGTGCCAGCCATCTGACCAAATTCTGACGGCAAATAGTCTTTCCAATCCTTAAATATTCCTGTTAGCTCCCTTAGCGCATCTTCGTACTCATCCGTGTCAACCTTTTGAACTCTATCCAGAATGACTTTCACCAGCTCATCCTGCACATCTGGACACCTGGATATATCTCCGGGCACTCTCATTCCGGTTATAAGTCTTGCTAAGGCAATCACCATTCCGGCAAATCCACGGGATCTGGCCGGAGCAGAAAATGGCGTAACACTGGTTGGCTCCACATAACGATAAATTGCCTGGTGATAGCCAACAAACTGTTCATAGTGAGATCGGTCCCTGCTGCGGGCAGGGTTATACACTGTGATCACCAATCCCGGAAACCCACGGCCAACCCGACTGGTAGCCTGTATATATTCCGCAGTTGATTTGGGCTGACCAGCAACCACCATCAATCCAAGTCGTGAAACATCAACGCCAACAGAAATCATATTCGTTGCGAGTAACATATCGACTGGCCATGGACTATTTTCAGGCTTGGGCCATTTTCGATTCAGGCAATCAAGTATTGAAGGAATCTCTTCTGCAGTTTTCCTGCTTGTTAATTCCTCCACATTGGGAAACCTTCGCCGATACTCCTTTTCAATGTTCTTTCTGGAGCAAAGATTGAAATGATGTTCAGGTATGTCGCCTGTAGACATGGTAACTGCATGCCCAAGCTCCCGCAGGCTATTAAAATACCAAAGCAGAGTTGCGTATTTGTCAGCAATCTCCGGCGGCTGAGTGTCGGGAGGTTCCGGCATCACCGCCTGGAGTAAAGGGGAAATAACTCGAACCTGCGCAGTAGCGTGGGATTTTACCGCGGTTCCGAACACACCCACATAAAGCCTGCCGGCAGCTTCCTGGTCTTCATATGCAAAATAGGAGTCCCCTGCATCCAGACCTTGTGGCGGAAATTCAAAACGTTCTCTTGCATACAAACCTTTACATTGTTTCGCGGATTGCCGAATGGTTGCCGTTGAGGCAACAATCTTGGGCGTCGCTCCATCTCGGGTACAAAGCCTGTCAATGACCGTTTCGTAGAGACCTACGATGGTACCCAAGGGCCCTGATATCAGGTGGAGCTCATCCTGAATAATCAGACTGGGGGGGTCACTAAAATTACCGGTTCCAAAAATACGGCCTGTTTCAGGAACCCAGGCTAACTGAGCAAACTTATCCACTGTACCGAGTAACAGTGTCGGAGGATTTTCATAGATATCATCGTCAATGACTACAACCGGTAGTCGGTTTGCACTGGAATGCCACCGACACCCCGGATTACTACACCGAAAAATAACCGTATCATCGCTATTGACGGACAGTGGTTCTTTTCGATACCCAAGCCAGCCTTTCTTATCCATTGATGACCGGCACCACGGACATCTCAGCAATTGAAATGGATTTGTAGCTGAAGCTGATACCATCAACTCATTTAGCCGCTTTACGGCACCTTCGTTTCCGCCACGCCGGTTAGGTGATAATCCCATACCAACCCATAACCCAATTGTAATTGGCACCTTGCCAAGATCAGCCCCAAGATATTTATCCAGCCGCAGTGATTCCAGTGCCGTAATCAACGCAGCAGCGCGTTGAAACTGTTGCGCAGTCAGTAATCGGAGGGTATACCGCATTAATACTGCGACACCCTTGTCCTCAGAATTGGTTAACCTGCGCAGGCAGATAACGAATGCGGCCAAGCCAAGGTATGCCTCCGTCTTACCGCCGCCAGTAGGAAACCAGATTAAATCAACCAGTTTTCTGTCAGGATGATCACTTTCAGAGCAGCAGGCTATGTTCATTAGCACAAATGCTAACTGAAAAGGCCTCCATACAGGATCGCTTTCATCCGATACACGATAATCTTCCGGAAGGTCCAAATAAATATCGTCAGGATCGATATCCTTTTGGAATCTCGTTCTTGCCTGCTGAATTAACATTGCCCGATTGGCCAATCTAAATGCCAACATTGCATTCTTATTTAATGAGAGATATTCAATACCTTCCTTGATTCGCTTTAAGCATTCCCAACACTTTTCCAAATTTCCTGTCGCAGGTATTTGATATTCACCCGACAGACTATTCTTCTGTTGATCTTGCTTGGCAATAATCCAGCTTTCATAGTCTTTTGCCAGGAGGCTAAGGTTTCCAACAATATCGCTATCAGACGAATCACCTTCTGAAAGGCTACGCATTGAAAGATCAAACTGATTGGCAAACAGTGCCTTCTCTCTAGGCTTTACCGGCTTAATATCGCACGAAGGAAGGAAATCAGACCAAACCAGTTTTGCGACAGTCTTATTGTTGGGATCTGTTATCCAACCTGTGCCACATCCATGCCCCAACGCAAAGGAACGTTTATCCCGATAAAGCATGTCCAATATTGCAAGCTCTTCATCTTCTGAAATGCCGCCCGCACGGTCTATAGGATGGAAAACCGAAGCTCCATTAATCTCAGTCACTGACAATTCAACCTGAAAGAAAGCTGCGTTAAACGCCGGGGGAGAATCTGCTCCACCCTTGTGCTGATTAATCAACGCTAAAGAGATCGAAGCTTTATTATCTTTTTCGGATCTAATACGGACATTAAGTTTCAACATGCCATCCGTATTTTTTACATCATGATTGAACACTCGATTTTCCAAAGATCCGGTAAGATCAATTTCGACCTGATCCTGTATCGGCACCCGCCTGTAATTTGCCTCTTCACGAGTATTCGGAAATAACGAGCCATCCGCCTTTTCCTGGCCAGCCTTTGGATGGCGTTTTTCAATCTTTTCTGTCTTATATTTACCAGCTCTGATATCAACCAGAATTTTGCATCCCAAAGAAGCCTTGACAGTAATGCCTGCTGCTGAGGGGCTGAATTCATTTGCCAGATTCAGGGGTTGCTCCTCCAGCAAAGTCGCATCCCTCGTTTGCTTACTTCCCTGTTTTACTTCCACCAAAGGACTATCATCCAGAGATGAATCAGCATCAGGCACGCTCTCTTCATCTTCCGCAGCATCATCTTCCAACTGATTGATTACTGATTTTTGGGGGAATAACACACCTGTTGAATAAAGCTGTAAAGGCGATACATCGAGTAATTCACATTGCCGAAGCTGATCATCCGTGGACTCAGGGCCGAACAGTTCATCGGTCATGCACTTCAATAACTTATTGCGATAGTTTGAATACTCCAGCTCGCTACTCATTTTCATCCCTCTATTAAGCTCAAACGACGATCCACATGTTCCTGTCTACAAATAACGTAAGCAGCCGTGCGGGCCCGGGTAAGAGCAACGTAAAAATTTGCAACCTGCCATTCATTCATTTCCCCTTCCGGCAGGTCACCAATAATCACTATTTCTGATTCAAGCCCTTTGAACGCAGGAATAGAAGCGGCGGGAATTGCTCCCATTGGAATATCATCTTTACCACCATCGAGCACATGAACCTTTTTTCCGATAGATGTGTAATCACCTATATAGAATGCTTCTGATGGCGTACGAAAAGATAACAAAACAATATCACTGGGATCAGCACCCTCTGATATTAATTGGGTTATTAATGACATCGAAACTTTGTGAACGGTTTTCGCCCCATGAATGGTTCTGTAGTCTACTGGCGCAATAAATTGGCGCCTGCATTTGGGAGGCATCGTTCCTGTAACCATCGCTGCCTCTCTGGCAATTGTCACAGGATTTCTCATATTAATGCTTAGTTTCAGGTTCATCGCCCGGGATGACAGGTGAGAATGCAAGCTGTCTTCAAGCTTGTTATACACGCTGGCTTGCAAAGCGGTATCCAGGAACATCACCCATCGTCCCCCGGACATTCCCTCATTCAAAAACCAATCCAGCGCATTCATAACATCGGGTGCTAACACATCCTGAGCTTCATCGATCACCAAAACATCATAAGGATTCAGCTCGGCAGCCTCAATGGCAGTTATGGCCGCTTCTTCTGCCATGGCTAGAACCGCTTTAAACTGCTTGCCTTCTAGAATTTGACCTGGAAACGCTTTACCCACTAACTGATACAATACTCCCCAGATAGTGTGCAAAGTAATATTCTTATGTTTTGCAAATTCCTGTTGTTGTAATTGCGAAGCCAGATTACGATTGAAGCAGAGAAACAATACTCGCAGTCCACTTTGAGCCAACCGCCTAGCGGCCTCTGCAGCAAGCACAGTTTTACCCGTACCTGCGGCCCCTTCACAAATTACCCTAGGATTACCCGGATGCAGGAGAGTTTCCAGGGATGAGTATTGCTCCTCGGAGAGGGACAACAGTTCATTATGACTTTCTCTTATGAGGCTTGTAATTCCAGGCACCAAGTCAAAGTCAGCACGAAAACTATGGACAATGGCTTCAATATCCCGCGGTGATAATGGTGTTTGAAATTTTCTACCTCTACTTTCTTCATGGGCCAGGGTATATTCCGCAAGCTTTATCAAATAGTCAGAAACCGGGAGTTCTTTGTCTCTCTCGTCAAAAATACACTCCTGGTCCCATTCAGGGTCCTGTTCAACAAATTGCACATCAGGAAACATAACCCCCCAACCAAACGGCACACGCCTTATTAAGTCTTTTCCAAGTCTGGTACGAACCTCATGCAACAATGTGCCTCTTGCAGATTGAGCCTGCTTGAACGGCCCTTCCATTGATGTATAAGACTTACCGGGCCAACCTATCGTCCAGGCTCCATTCTTTCTGCTTACATGGCCGCCTTTGACTTCCAGACAATACACGCCAAGCGGGCCGATTATCACAAAATCGCATTCCGCATAGGTTTTTCTTTTATGGCGCGCCAAACCAAGCGAATGCAGTATCACATACCCATCCAGTGCAGGGTCTTCTGCCATCTGGTTGAATACCCACTGCTCAGACTTTGTGGTATCAGAATGAGGCCGGAAGGGAAACATTCGGTTCATTTTCCTGCCTCCAGAAATCCGTCATGAATTGAGTGAACTCCCAACAAAGACGCATCAAACCTGGCTGGTTCATCAATGGCAGATATGGAAAGAACCCTGTAGCGGATTTTCCTTCCATTAATTTCGATAAATGCACTATCACCCAGGCCACTTAGAGACGCCGTAGAAAACTGAGCCACCAGGAAATGCCCCGCTTTTCTCCTGGCCCTATAGACTGTGTTTACGTGTTTAAGAATGTTATCTGCCAGCTCTTTGGAATTATCGATGCCGGCACATAACAGAATGCTGGGAATGGTTTGAGATGGATTTTGGGGTGCCACAGTTTTTGTGGAAAAAAGCCATGACGCCAAAGTAACACGAGTTCTGTCTATCCCATGGCAAGACAATTCGTTTTGCATTTTGTCAAGATCATAGTTATTTGCCTTATAAATCTGCCGTAAAACATCACGCCAAAGGCTGGACTGCTTTCTAGTGGCTCCGTCATCATCGACGATGGCATCGGCCAACTCGTCAACTACATCCCCCAACGCGGGATCATCGGGGAACGCTAACACATCGCCTAGTTCCAGGTATTTTGTACTCTTCCACAAAAGTTTCTCAGCATCAGACTCACTGAGCTCGGTAGTATTTAGTGCTCCGCCTAATATTTCGTTCAAACAGACTAGCTTTGCGTTATCAGCGAACAGGGCATAGTGTTGGCCATCATTAAAAAACATTAGACGCCCAAGAACCTGCGGTTGCATGCCCTGACCAACGGAAGATGAACTCATGTGTTCACGTACAGCAGACTCCAGCCAATCATCACCTTCCGGAGACTCATCCTCATACTCATCCACGCTCAAATTGGATTCAGGGGCTTTAATATCCCTTGGTGCCGAGGGAGGGCTTCCCGCTTCCGGATTTTTTTTGGAAAATAATTTCCAGCTTTCCTGTGTTTTTTTATCAAGATTAACAAAAGTTCTTTCCAGCTTTCTGGCTTGCTTTGACGAGCGCTGGCACTCAAATTCATATAGCATGTGTATTTGAACACTAGACCAACCACCAAGTCGCAGGTGGAGCATTTCTTTGCGCCCAAGCCATCCAGGCACCAAAAGCAATTCAACATTTTCTAACGATTGCAAATCATGCACCGGAATCAACTCAATCTTGATATGTGCCAAGTTTAACTCCCTATTTGAAAATGTCTCCGCAACGGAACGGGAAGCAACCGCGATATGGCATGTTTTATAGTCTTTTATAATTTCATACAGAACTTGCGCTTTTGGATTTTTCTCTTTGACAGCTATTAAAAGCTTGTCACTGGCAGATGCCAGATTGTTGACTGCGTATTCCGGCCGATCATGAACACTCATTCTGACGGAACGTGAACACCTCTACTGATTGAACGTGAACACCCATACTGATTTCAATCTGAACACTTTGACCATCATTTCCAGAATCGGTGTTCAT
>NZ_JAFNJD010000057.1:0-20548 GCF_017368415.1 Shewanella sp. 4t3-1-2LB | reverse complement strand
AAGATTCTTTATAAGAAAATAATTTTAAATCTCGATTAATCTTTTATTGGATTTATATTGATGCTGAGTAATTGAAAATAATATTCAATTACTTTATCTGAAAATAATTTGCTGTGTTGTCACAAAGTTTCTATTTATATGAGATAGAGCAAGTTTGCTGTAAAAACTCACTGGCTAATGTCATTAAGCCGACAGAAGAGTGGCAAGCACTCCTTTAATTTCTCGTTAACAATCACATTGTCTTCCGACATAAATCAACGGGAAATAGCATGTTTGACACATCGACTTTAGCCTGGGCCGGAGCATTATTGTTGCTTCTGGGAGAGCTCTGGGCATTAAGGAATGTTCAGCATCTCAAAAAGGTATTGTTATTCTCGACCATTGCTGAATTGGGATATGCATTACTAGGTTTTGGGCTAGCGAATGAAGCGGCAGAAGCGGGCGCTATTCTCCATTTGTGTTTTCAAATGGTGATGCGTCTGCTGGTGTTCATCTCCGCGTGGTATTTGATTCGCAGTCGCGGTAGCGACAGTCTGCAACAGCTCGCCGGTAGTGGTAAAAGGCAGCCATTGTTAGCGACATTATTTGGTTTTGGCTTGTTCTCGGTGATGGGCTTATCACCATTCAAAGGCGCTTACAGTAAATTCCTTATTCTTTACGCTGCCGTGGAACAAGGCCAATGGACACTGGCATTAATCGGCACCTTCGCCAGTATTATTGCTGCGGTTTACTACCTCATTATTATCCAGCGCGTATGCCTCGAACAGCCCAACGCAGAAGAGAACGTGACGCTCGTTACGCCCCCTAAGGCCGCGATGGTGCGCGGCGTGATTTATGCGTTGACCGCAATGACCATTTTCATGAGTCTGGATCCTGAACCGTTTTTGCATTTCGCACTATCACTGGTCACCGCCAGCACTGAGGTGCAAGTGCCGCAATTCGATTCACCTTGGCACTGGTTAGTACTCGTTCCCTATATCGGCGGTTTCATCCTGTATGGCGTGGGCTACTTCTCAGCGCGTTGGCGCGATGCTTTGGCGTTAGTGATTGCTGGTGTAACACTCGTTATGGCGGCGACGGTGTCTGGCCTAGATGGCATCTCTTACCTGTTTGGGTTGGTGTTTGCCTTGATAGCTTTGGTGGTGGTGATTTATTCACGCGCCTATATCAAGCACGATCCTAATGCTAATCGCTATTACTTTTTCCTGTTCTTGATGACAGGGTCGTTACTAGGTGTCGCCAGCGCTGCCGATTTTGGCAATTTCTATCTGTTCTGGGAGTTGATGACTTGGACCTCCTATTTCCTCGTTATTCATGAACAGACACCCGCCGCACTCAAAGCCGGAAAAAAGTATTTTCTGATGTGTGCCTCCGGCGCTTACATCATGCATTTCGGTATTTTGGTGCTGCATGCCCAATTGGGCAGCTTTGAGATGAGTGTCATCGCCGCGAGCATTCAACAGTTGTCGCCCGCCATCGCCTGGACTGTATTAATCAGTTTCATCATCGGGTTAGGGGTGAAAACAGGGTTGGTGCCGATGCACAGTTGGTTGCCGGATGCTCATCCTGTGGCACCGTCCTCCATCTCCGCGCCTATGTCATCGATTTTGACGAAAGCCGGAGTCTATGGTCTCGCCAAAGTGATGTTCGTTATCTTCGGTGCGGGCAGTTTGGCGAATATGACCAGCGCTGTTGGCGGCTATTCGGCGAGTTTCATTGTGTCGTTGTTGGGCGTTATCACCTTACTTTATGGCGAAATAAAAGCGCTGAACGAAACCAATCTTAAGCGGATGCTTGCCTACTCAACCTTGGCGCAAGTCGGTGAGATCGCCGCGGTATTAGGTGTTGGCACTTATTTGGCGACCATGGGCTCGATGATGCATGTGATGAATCATGCCATCTTTAAAAGTCTGCTGTTTTTAGCGGCTGGCGCCATTATTTATCGAGGCAAAAGTAAAACACTTAGCGATTTAAAAGGCATTGGTCGCAAGATGCCAGTGACCTTTACCTGCTTTGCCATCGGTCTTTTATCCATCATGGGGTTACCGCCATTCAGCGGTTTCTTTAGCAAATTTATGATGGTTTATGCGGTGGTGCAGGCGGGACAGCTGCCATTGGCGATTGCCATTTTGCTGGGCAGCGTGATTGGCGCTGTGTATTACGTACGTATCTTGCGCGTGGTCTTTTTTGAACGTTATACCGGTCCAGAGATCGCCGAAGCCCCAACGCCGATGTTATTAGCGTTGGTGCTATTGGCCGGGTTAGTGGTGCTGGGCGGGGTATTTCCGCAATTGTCTCTCCATTTGGCACAGCCAGTGGCCGAGTTGTTTGCCAGTCGCGGTGGCATCACGCCTATCGCCATACCGCAGATTGTGATGGAATGGTCGCCGGCGAGTTTGCTGGCGGGGATTGGCGCAGTGCTGGTGTATTTCATCGGTAAAGCGAACAGTCGCCGTGCTGGTATTACTGCGGTGATGGTCATGGCGCTGGCGTTAGCCGCGGTGCTGTTTGATGCTGGCCGTTACGATGTGCTGTCATTCTGGTTTGCGCTGCTGATCGCGGCTGTTGGTGTGTTGAATCTGATGTACTCCATCGGTTATATGCAGCATGGTCATGCACAAAACCGCTTTTTCTTTTTCTTTGTCTTGATGATTGGCGGCTTATTAGGAGTTACCGCCAGTCACAACCTATTCAATTTCTTCGCCTTCTGGGAGATCATGAGTAGTTGGACCCTCTACTTTGTGATCATTCACGAGGAGACCGAGGATTCACTCAATGAAGGCTTCAAGTACTTTATGTTCAACTTTGTTGGTGCCAGCTGTCTATTCCTCGGTGTGGTGGTGTTATCGGTAGCGGCGGGTTCCTTCGACTTTGCCCAGATCCAACAGGCAGCCTTGAGCATGCCGTTGCCAACGTTAGCCGCAGGACTCGGATTAGCATTGCTGGGGTTGCTGATGAAGGCGGCACAGCTACCGTTCAAAATTGATTTCCAGATGCATCCACCCACAGCGCCGACACCAGTGAGTGGTTATATCTCGGCGGTATTGTTGAAAAGTGGCCCTTGGGGTGTGCTTAAATTGTTTACCGTGCTCGGTGGCATGGCGGTATTCGGTCGTTTGGATAGCAGTACCGGCATGTCCACCTTGCTCTATGTCAGTGCCATTAGTGCGGCCATCACATTGTTGTATGCCGGTGCAATGGCGTTGATCCAAACGGGGATCAAGCGGCTACTGATCTATAGCACGGTCAGTCAGCTTGCCTATGTGCTGCTGGGGATTTCGCTATCGTCCTCATTGGGTATCGCTGGCGGTTTGATGCACTTCGTTAATCACATGATGTTGAAGAATATTCTGTTTTTAGCGGCAGGCTGCATCTTAGCTCAGCTGCATGTTGAGAGCTTGGACAAATTAGGTGGCTTAGGTCGCAAGATGCCTTACACCTTTGGCTTGTTCCTGTTCGCCGGGTTATCGCTGTCTGGGATCCCACCACTCAATGGCTTTGCTTCCAAGTGGTTGATCTACCAAGCGGCGTTTCAATCCGGACATTACCTACTGGGCATGAGTGCGCTGATTTCTAGCCTGTTTACCTTAGCGGCGGTGCTGAAATTCGCCCACGTGGCATTTATGGGGCAACCCACCGCCGCCACGGAACATGTCAAAGAGGCGCCACTGTCGATGCTACTGCCGATGTTCGTGCTGGCCTTTGCCAGTGTGTTGGTCGGGATATTCCCCGGGCTGCTACTGGTACCGATAGCCAACATTATTGCCGTGAGCGGCCTTGGCAGCATCGACGTGAGCTGGCTGGGTGGCCTGCCGAGCAGCGGTGGTTGGCATCCATTGACACTAACACTGATGTTGTCGCTGCTGAGTCTTTGCGGTTGGTGGTTCTATCGGCTCAGTAATCCTAAGCAAGTGGATATCCATGTGCACAGCTGCGGCGTGACCGATCTGAGCAGTGATGAGCGCCATGTCAAAGCCTCTGGTCTGTATGAAGCTCCAGAGAAACTGATCCGCACTGTGTTGTTCCAGAAGAAACCGGCTTAAGGACACGATGATGACTGATGTATCAACTGCGTTAGATCTGCATGCTGTATTGGCACCGTTAAGCTTGTTTCCGCTGGCCGCCGCCATGTTGTTATTGGGTTTGCTGCTTAAAGGGGCTGATCGCATATTTGTGGCGCGGCTACAACGACGGGTCGGACCGCCACTGCTGCAGCCCTTTTTTGACATTGTGAAATTGATGTCGAAACAGAGCATGATCCCCCATGGCGCGCCTAAAACCCTGTATTTAGCCTTGCCGTTAGTGGGTGCCTGCAGCATGTTGCTGGCGGTGGCCTTGCTGCCTATCGTCGGCTGTTATACCCCGTCAGCACAGCTAGGGGATTTGATCGTGCTGCTGTATCTGCTCACGGTGCCCGCAGTGGTGATTATGTTGGCGGGTTCTGCGTCAGGTTCGACACTGGGCGCCATCGGATTTTCCCGCGAGATGGCGCTTATGCTTGCCTATGAAGGGCCGTTACTGCTAGTGCTGGTCGGTGTGGCAATGAAAACCGGCTTGGCGCAAGGACAACTGATCAGCTTTTCATTGATGGACATTGTGCACTATCAGCAGGCACATGGCGCCTTCCTGTTTGATCCCTGGATGTGGCCGTTAGTGCTCACCTATCTCAGTGTGATCCCTGCCAACTTGGGTATTTCACCGTTTGATATTCCTGAAGCTGAGTCCGAAGTGCTAGAAGGCCCGTTGTGTGAGTACTCAGGGCCAGCATTGGCGCTATTCAAAATCATGTCGACCATGAAAACCATGGTGGTGTTAACACTAGGCATAGTGCTGTTTATGCCGGGCGATCTTACCGGTGTGTTGGCGCTGCTCAGTTATCTGCTCAAATGTAGCGTATTTTTCCTGCTCGCCAAAAGTCTGTTACGCGCCGCCATTGGCCGCATGCGTATTGATCAGGCTTTTCTGTTCTATTTCAAATGGCCAGAAGCACTCGGCGTACTGGGGTTATTACTGGTTATTTTCAAAGGCTAAAGAGGACTAACAATGAGTCTGTTATCCAAAATCGCTGTGCGTTCTCCGTGGCTGTACCGCATCAATGCGGGTTCTTGCAATGGCTGCGATGTTGAGTTGGCGACCACCGCCCTGATCCCACGCTATGACGTGGAACGCTTGGGCTGTCAGTACTGCGGCACACCAAAACATGCGGACATTGTGTTAATTACCGGGCCGTTAACCGCGCGTGTAAAAGAGAAAGTGTTGCAGGTGTATCAGGAGATCCCGGAACCGAAAATCACGGTTGCCGTTGGCATTTGCCCTATCTCTGGCGGTGTATTCCGCGACAGCTATGCCATCGAAGGGCCAATTGATAAGTACATGAAAGTTGATGTGAATATTCCCGGCTGTCCACCTAGACCGCAGGCGATTATTGAGGGCATTGCCTTGGCAATAGAAATCTGGAAGCAACGCCTGTAGGGGAAAAATATGAAGATGTTGCGCGTTTTATTGAAAAACTTGCAAAAAGGGCCAGCGACGGATCCCTTTCCCTTTGGTGACACATTTACACCTAAGGGATTAAGAGCACGGGTGCGCTTTGATCCAACTGCGTGCAGTGGTTGCCGCATGTGTGAACACGTCTGTGCCGCGGGCGCTATTCGCTTCACTGAATCGGCAAAAGGCCTTGAGTTTACCCTGTGGCATAACAGCTGCACATTTTGCGGCATGTGCGAACACTACTGCGTTCCGCAAGCGATTCACTTGACCGAAGACTGGCATCTGGCACACCGCCAACAAGATAAATACACCATGACCGAAATCGGCACGGTGGCGATGATCGAATGTTGTGAGTGCCATAAACGCATGTTACCCACCAGTCGTCAATTAACGGCCATTGCTTACCGTGGTAGCAACCAAATGATCGAACGTATGAGCCAGATGTGCCCAGACTGCCGACGTCAGTTGTCGGCGAAATTGTTGAGCAAAGGAACATCACTATGACCGATATCATCCAGCAAATTGACAGCCTATTAAAAGCACAATTGCAGGGCGATTATTGCCTCAAGCATCATCGCAATAATAAGGGTGTGCTGGCGCTGTGGTGCACCCTGCAGCAGAGCCGAGATATTTTACCCGTAGCACAAATGGTGAAAGCCTTGCACGGACGTCTAAGCACCATTACCGCGTATCAGCAAAAATCCTCTCAGCCCACTGACGATCATGAAGTGGCGTACCATTTTGATATTGATGGCACCACCTTAACCGCCACCATACAGCTGCGTGGGCAAGTAAAAGAGATCGATTCACTGACGCCAATATTTCGCAATGCAGATTGGCACGAACGTGAATTTATGGAGCTCTACGACATTACCGTTATCGGCCATCCCAACCCAAGAAGGTTATTTATTGATGAGTCGATCGATCCCGCTGTGCTGCAACGCTTTGTTCCCTATTCAGCAATGGTGAATGCCGCCAGTACCAAAACCCTATGGGAACACATCATGGACAAGAGGGAGGAAGCATAATGACAACCTTTAAAGTGCCGGTAGGTCCTTTGCATGTGGCATTGGAAGAACCCATGTATTTTAAAGTAGAAGTCGATGGCGAAACGATTGTTGGCCTCGACATTACCGCCGGGCATGTACATCGCGGCTTGGAATATCTGGCAATGAAACGCAACTTCTACCAGAACATTACCCTCACTGAACGTCTCTGTTCGCTTTGCTCAAATAGTCATCCCACCACATTTTGTATGGCGCTTGAGGACATCGCAGGCATTGAAGTACCTGAGCGCGGCCAATATTTGCGTGTCATCGCCGACGAAGTGAAACGGGTGGCATCCAACCTCTTCAACGTCGGCATTATGGCGCACATTATCGGGTTTGATTCGCTGTTTATGCATGTGCTGGAAACCCGCGAAATCATGCAAGATGTAAAAGAAACCATCTATGGCAATCGTATGGATTTGGGCGCGAACTGCATCGGTGGCGTTAAGTACAACGTCGACGCTGAACAGGTCAAGTACCTGCTGGGTGAGATAAAACGTATCAGAGAACCTGTAAAGGAAATTAAAGCGATCTATAACAGCAATAGCCTTGTTACCATGCGTACCAAAGGAGTTGGAGTGTTGTCCAACGCCGCCGCATTAGATTACGGCCTGATAGGGCCTGTCGCTAGAGCGTCTGGCATCCGATATGATGTGCGAGAGAAAGCACCCTATGCCATCTACAGTCAATTGGATTTCGCCACCCAAACACGCACCGATGGTGATGTCTGGTCGCGGGCAATGGTACGCTTAGACGAAGTGGAAGTGGCACTGGCACTGCTTGAACAGTGTTTGCAGCGGCTACCCGATGGCCCAACCGCCATTACTGGCATGCCCGTCATCCCCGCAGGCGAAGCGATAGCGAAGTCGGAAGCGCCGCGCGGCGAGCTCATTTACTATCTGAAAACTGATGGCAGCGATAAACCACAACGGTTGAAATGGCGGGTTCCTAGCTACCCTAATTGGGACGCGTTACACATCATGATGCAAAGGCAAAAAGTGTCGGACGTACCACTCATTGTTAACAGCATTGATCCTTGTATCTCTTGCACCGAGCGTTAATGTTACACGACAAGTTGGTTGGCAAGGTTATGATGTGATGAAGTGTCACTGGCTCATGTAGCGCTTAACGCCGCTTTGTCCTTCATACCGCGCTTTCTAGAAAACATATCGTGGGAGATATGACATGCAATCAAAGATGCGAATGTCCAGTATCAACATGATTGAAAAGCTTAAAGACCCAAAGTATGAGGGTTTTTTAAATGACTTTCGTTGTAAACAATATGCCAAAGGGCAGTTGGTGAGTATTCCCGGCACCACTTGTAACGATGTTTTCATCGTGCTCTCTGGTCGAATGAGAGTGTATTTATCTTATGAAGACCGAGAATTCACACTGTGCTTTTTAGAGCCTGGAGATATTTTCAGCACTCACACGCGAGCCTTTCTCGGCGCCACCAAAGAATCAACGTTGATGCTGTTGTCAGCAAAGCATTTTAGAGAAAAGGTTATTGAATTCCCCGAAGTCGCTATGATTATGACCGGGATTTTAGGTGAAGTATTAGGGAGCACTTTAGATATTGTCGAAGGCTTGATATTTCATGATGCACGGCACCGAATGCTGGAATTCATATTGTCTTGGGGTGAAAACTCCGGCATATGGAGCGAACGTGGATTAGGATTTAAATGCGATTTAAGCATAGAAGACATTTCATTGTTAATCGGCACAACGCGCCAAACCGCGTCTTCACTGCTGAATAACTTTATAAGAAATGGCTATTTGATAAAAGATGGTCGTAAGGGATTTATCATCAGCCGTTATGAAGATATGAAAGACTTATTTGCAAAGTCATTTTGAATTGTTGTTAAAACCATAAGCTGACATGGTAATCATCCCGAAAACGAAGATTTCGGTAGTTGAATGCATTTTTTATCACTCTTACAAATACCGTGTCTTAAGATATATGCGATGATGGCATCTCAGTAATCTACTAAGAAAGAAACACACATAGCCTCCTAGCAGCTTATCGGCCAATGCTTGTTTTTTCGTCAATGTTCATGACGAAGTTTAAGGGAGGCTTTGATGTGATGGACGCACCTCCTATCTAGCGTCGCTGTATCAAACTTTAGGTACAGTCAGAGCAGGAGTAATGAACATGTCTATCAAGGTCGTTCAATTTTTCAGAAACAATGGATTTCCTGTGGCATTTGACGATCAATTTCAGGCTATAACAGGTACAGGATAATTGCCCGATGCCATTGGCGTTAGAAATGGCGTTAGCGTAATTATTGAGGTTAACGTTTCCCGTGCTGACTTCTATGCTGACGACCTTCAGACATTTAAATAAAGAAGGATAACCGTCACGGCTGTGTATATTTCGGCATGCACAGAACGCAGAATTCCCTATCTAGCACCTCTCGAAAATGAAAACGATCTTAAGCGTTCACTTGAGCGTTAGAAAAATATACAAAAAATTTACACATATTATCTGATTGAATCTAGAGATTTTACCCTGCCTTTTCTTATCGTGAACCCACCGTCAAAACGTGGAGTTCTTTCTTATGACTATTCTGCTGCTATTGGTGTCGCTAGCACTGATCATCTACCTCGGAGCGGTAATGCTCTGCCCCGATGCATTTTAAGGTGAGGTTATGTTAGAGATTACATTGATCTTTATGTTGGCACTAGGCTTAGCATGGCCCCTAGGGCGATATATGGCAGGGGTCTTTTCTGGCCGGCCCCATATCAGTGACCGAGTATTTAGCCCTGTTGAAGGCGTTATCTACTGGCTGATCGGGGCTAATTCCACTCAAGGTATGACCTGGAAAGGCTATGCCTGGGCGTTTCTCTTTAGCAATGTGCTGCTGGGAATCGCTGCCTATCTGATTCTTCAGTTCCAGCACGTGCTGCCCATGAATCCGGACAATATTGGTCCGCTGTCCTGGGACCTAGCATTGCATACGGCTGTGTCCTTCCTTACCAATACCAATCAACAGCACTATTCAGGGCAGGCGCAATTAAGCTACCTGTCACAGGGATTTCTGATTGTAACTTTACAAGTGGTAACGCCGACCACCGCCCTAGCTGTTTGTGTGGCCATTTTGCGGGGCATGATGGGAGGCAAAAACAAAGAATCCGCCAAAGAAGGTGAGCTGCGGGATCTGGGCAATTATTACGTAGATCTAGTGCGCGGTATTGTACGCATCATGCTACCAGCCGCTCTGGCGGTCTCTTTACTGTTGACCTGGCAGGGCGTGCCTAGCACCTATGAAGGTGCACAGGTGAGCCAGACTCTTGACCCTGCAGTGAAAATGCACCAACAAACTATTCCGGTAGGTCCTGTCGCTCCAATGGTAGCCATTAAGCAATTGGGTACCAACGGTGGTGGCTGGTACGGTCCTAACAGTAGCAATCCACTGGAAAATCCTACCCCTGTTAGCAATGCCATCGAAACGGTCTCCATCGTGTTGTTTCCCATGAGCTGCGTGTTTATGGCTGGTTTCCTGCTGGGCCGACGTCGCTTTGCGGTGATGTCGCTGGCAGTGATGGGGGTAATGAGCATCGCCTTTATCGGTGCGACTGTTTACAGCGAATTGCAACCGAACGCCGCGTTTGTGGGCCTCAGCGCAACCGGGCCGAACATGGAGGGTAAGGAGGTCCGCTTCGGTCCGGAGCTATCGGCGCTCTGGGGCACATTGACCACCCAGACCTCGAACGGCTCAGTCAATGCCATGCATGATTCGTTCAATCCCATCGGCGGCTTAATGACGCGGGCAGGAATGCTGATCAACGCGATTTGGGGCGGTGTTGGCTGCGGTTTTGTCAACTTTCTAGTGTATGTCTGGATCACGGTGTTCCTGTCCGGTCTGATGATCGGTCGCACGCCGGAGATCTTCGGTCGTAAGATCGAAACCCGAGAAATCACTGTGTTGGGCAGCCTGATTGTTCTGCCTACGCTGGTGATCTTGGCCCTTACGGCTATCACAGTGGGTGTGCCAGGACTTGCCCAAAACAGTAATCCTGGTTTCCATGGTATTTCCCAAGTGTTTTATGAGTACACATCTGCATTTGCCAACAATGGTTCCGGCTTTGAGGGCCTGGGCGACGATACGATTTGGTGGAACTTGACCTGTGTATTCGCGCTGATTCTCGGCCGCTACCTACCGTTGGTATTACCGTTGATGATAGCTGGCTGGCTTTCCAGCAAGCGAGTGGCACCAGAATCGAACAGCACCTTGCGCTTGGAGAGCATAACTTTTGGCGTGACCCTAGTAGCTGTCATCCTGATCCTCAATTTCCTCTCATTTTTGCCGTCGGCGGTTCTGGGGCCTATTGGTGAAGGTCTCGAGCTATCCACCGCGATTGCTAGTCGGGAGTAATCTCATGACAAAACTACCCCTGAACCTTTTAGAAAAACAGATCATGGGCACGGCGGCCAAGCTGGCCTTTAAAAAGCTGAATCCACAAACCGCTGCCAGCAACCCGGTGATGTTCGTGGTCCTAATCGGAACATTCATTACCGCCTTTTTTACCTTGCAGCACTTGTTTGCCGGACGATCCTTCGGGTTTGAACTGACGACCACTCTATTGTTGTTATTCACAGTGTGGTTCGCCAATTTTGCCGAATCTGTCGCGGAGGCACGGGGCCGTGGTCAGGCGGCCAGCCTGCGCTCGGCCAAGCGGGCACTAAAAGCCCACCGTTTGATTAAAGACTGCGACGAAGAGGTTGACGCCGATCAGTTGCGTAAGGGCGATAGGATCCGCGTCAGTCAGGGTGAGCACATTCCCGCCGATGGCGAAATTGTCAAAGGTGTTGCTACTATCAATGAATCGGCCGTGACCGGAGAGTCGGCGGCGGTTCTGCGGGAAGCAGGAGGTGATCGCTGCGGCGTGATTGGCGGCACTAAACTGCTGACGGGCGAAATTGAATTCGTGGTGACCGCCGACCCTGGTCACAGTTTCCTGGATCGTATGATTGGCCTAGTGGAAGGTGCCAAACGTCAGAAAACTCCTAATGAAACAGCCCTGACCGTCCTGCTCGCAGCCTTGACCATGGTCTTTATCCTGGTGGTCATTACCTTGCCTCCCATGGCTAGTTTTATGGGAGCAGGTCTGGATTACACTATGTTGATTGCGCTGCTGGTATGCCTCATCCCCACCACCATCGGCGGCCTGTTGCCCGCTATCGGGATCGCTGGGATGAACCGGGCGCTGGCGGCCAATGTGGTGGCCAAGTCCGGCAAGGCTGTGGAAGTGGCAGGGGACATTGATACTCTGCTGCTCGATAAAACCGGCACCATCACCTTTGGCGACCGACAGGCGACACGTTTTCTCCCTGTTGGGAATACCATCGTGGAAGATCTTGTTTCTGCCGCCGTACTCACCTCCTATGAAGACCCAACTCCTGAAGGAAAATCCGTATTAGCATTGGCGGACAGCGGGGGCTATAAAGTACCTGAGCGCCCCTCCAACGCTGACTATATTCCCTTTTCAGCAGAAACCCGATTGTCCGGTATTAGTCTCGCCGACGGCACAATCTATGTCAAAGGAGCCAGCGACACAATTCAGGCGTGGGCTGAAGCACACCATATTCGTGTTCCCAATAGTCTGAGCGCGCTGGTTAAGGACGTGGCCCGAAACGGTGGCACCCCATTAGTAGTGGCGAGCAGCAATCAGATTCTCGGGGTGATTGCCTTAACTGATGTAATCAAACCTGGGGTCGCGGAACGCTTTGCCCGCTTACGAGCGCTCGGAGTACGCACTGTCATGGTCACAGGCGACAACCCGATCACTGCGGGAGTTATTGCAGCAGAAGCTGGCGTGGATGACTTTATTGCCGAGGCTAAACCAGAGGATAAGCTTGCTCTCATTCGGAAAGAACAAGCCGGAGGACGCTTGGTGGCCATGGTGGGTGACGGCACCAATGATGCCCCAGCACTGGCACAAGCGGACGTCGGGCTGGCGATGAATTCCGGCACCCAAGCAGCGAGGGAAGCGGGCAATATGGTGGATCTGGATTCCGATCCGGCCAAGTTGCTGGCAATGGTGGAAGTAGGCAAGCAATTGCTTATCACTCGAGGGGCTCTGACGACCTTTTCTCTGGCCAATGATGTTGCCAAATACTTCGCCATCATACCCGCCGTATTTGCTGGCGCACTTCCGGCCATTGCCGCGCTGGACTTTATGGGGCTTCACAGCCCGGTAAGCGCGGTACTGTCAGCCTTGATCTTTAATGCCTTGATCATTCCCGCCCTGATCCCACTGGCCTTGCGTGGTGTAAAACTGCGCCCCATGAAGGCAGAACAACTGCTGCGCAATAACATGCTCGTCTACGGGCTGGGGGGCGTCATTTTACCTTTTGTCGCGATCAAGGGGATTGACTTGCTGCTAAGTGTCGTCGTGTAACCCTGTTTTAATTGCCATTGATTGGAGGAAAATTCCATGGCTAATGATTATTTCCGTACCCCATCAATACCGAGCCAACTGTTGACAGCGCTGCGTGCCACGGTGGTTTTTCTAGTGCTCTGTGGCCTGATTTACACTAGTGTTGCCACCTTTTTAGGTGGGCTTCTGTTCCCCCACCAAGCCACCGGTAGTCTGATTGAACGCAACGGGCAGACTATCGGCTCCAGCTTGGTCGGCCAACCCTTTGAGAGTACCCAATATTTTTATGGTCGCCCCAGCTCCGCCGACTACGATCCTACCGCCACGGCTGGTAGCAATATGGCGCCCAGCAACCCCGAACTAAGAGAACGGGTGCGTCGTGACAGTGAATGGATTCAGGCTAAGGATGGTGTCAATGCGAATGCCGTTCCGGTGGATCTGGTGGCCGCTTCCGGCGCTGGTCTGGACCCGCATATCTCCCCGGAGGCAGCCGAGCTTCAGGCTCCCAGAGTCGCAGCGGCCCGAGGCATACCGGTGGCAACTGTTCGTGCGGTGATTAAACAACACACCCAAGGGCCGCAATGGGGGCTGTTTGGCCAGCCACGTGTCAATGTGCTGGAACTGAATCTGGCGCTGGATGCGCAGCAATAAATCAAATAGATGCTGACAAGAGAGCTTTTTCGATGAACTTGTTCAACAGGCATAAAATTCGTACTTACATTGCTATCGCTGTCACTCTGGATTGTGGGTCCACACTGGCTGACGTCAGTGGCAACGTGGCGTTAACCAGTGACTATGTGTTTCGGGGCTTCAGCCAGACTGAAGGAGATCCAGCCATTCAGGGCGGATTCGATGTTGCTTATGACAACGGATTATATGCTGGTGTCTGGGCGTCCAATGTGGAAAGTGATCCGTCGGCCCCGGTTAATTACAACGGTGCGAACATGGAAACAGACATTTATGGGGGCTGGGCGGGCAATTTTGACGCCCTGTCCCTTGAAATAGGCTACTTGCGCTACCAATATCCGGGCACCAAGGCCAATGTGAATAATACCGATGAATTCCATCTAGGTGCTGGCTACGAGACCAGTGTGGTTTCCACTACCCTGAACCTGCACTACAGCCCCGATTACTTTGGCGCGGACAAGGCATTTTACTGGGATCTTGGTATCGACGTACCACTGCCAAAAAATATCATATTCACCGCACATTATGGCTTAACAGACTATCAGGATAATAGCCTCGGTGATGATTATGTGGACTGGTGCATCAGCTTTAGCACCGAATGGAACAAGTTGAGATTTGTTCTCTCCTACATCAATACAGCTGGTATCACTGATACTTGTGACAATAACGTTTGCGCAGAACGCTTTGTATTATCAGTTTCTCGCAGTCTCTAAGTGAGGTGCGACACTCGGTATTCGGACGGTAGAATCTCCTGTAATATCGTTGATAATCGCGTCGGTCATACCAAAAGCGGAAACAGTGACAAATGAATAAGCAAACAAATCAAGCTGAAGCTTTGTTGCGACGCATCAAGGATCAGAAGTGTGGGCGGCTTACTGTTTTTCTTGGCGCCGCGCCAGGAGTTGGTAAAACTTACGCCATGCTTAACGCTGCCAAAGAACGCTTGCTTGAAGGTGTCGAAACGGTTGTTGGACTAGTTGAAACTCATGGAAGAAACGCTACGGAAGCCATGCTGGATAAGATGGAGATACTGCCCAGAACCGTTGTCAATTACCATGATATGATTCTGAAAGAGTTCGATCTAGACGGTGCACTAGCGCGGCACCCTAAGCTAATACTGGTGGATGAACTAGCGCACACCAATGTTCCTGGTAGCCGTCATAAACGCCGATATCAGGATATAATTGAGCTGCTCGATGCAGGTATTGACGTCTATACTACAGTTAATATCCAACACCTAACTAGTTTAAATGACTTGGTTTTACAAATTACCGGGGTTCATGTACACGAGACTGTGCCGGATGATTTTGTGGATAACGCACATGAAATCCTTTTCATTGATCTCCCTCCGGCTGCTCTAATTGAACGTCTTCAACAGGGTAAAGTATATCTTCCGGAGTATGCTCGTTCAGCGCTAGATTCATTCTTTTCTATAACTAACCTCACAGCATTGCGGGAACTAGCCATGCGCGAGGTGATGGAACGCGTAGATGCACGACTAACCTCAGAGTTGCATGCAGATGCCAAAGGTAGAGCCTTCACAATTCAAGAGAAACTTTTGGTGCTAATTAGTCAAAATAGCGATCATGAGTATCTGATCCGCATCGCTCGCCAAATTGCAGATCGACGCCGAATTCCCTGGAGTGTGGTGTGGGTCGATACCGGGCGAGTGGCCAGCAATCAGGCATCATTGAGGTTACAATCCGCATTTTCTTTAGCACATGAATTGGGTGCAGAAACTGAAACGTTACACGGGTCAAACACCTACCATACTATTTTACCGTTCATCCAAGAGCATCGAATTAACACCGTTCTGGTAGGAGCCGGAACTAGACGTTATTTACGTTTCTGGCGGAAACGCTTGTATCAACGGTTGATTGAATCAGGTTTACCTCTAGAAGTCTGTGTAATTCCTTTACCCATAAACAGCCGTATCCATAATCTTGTCGATGTTGAGCCTATTAGGTTTTCCTTTTGGGGAAACTGGAAATCGCAGATGTTTGCATTATTGGCTGTGATGATTGCAACAATGATTGCAATACCTCTAGAATTGGTTGTCGTCAATACGACATTGGTGCTTGTATATGTACTAGCTGTTGTAATTGTTGCACTTCAACATGGCTGGAAGTCAGCAATTATAGCTTCAGTTTTTGCGTTTTTGAGTTTTAACTTTTTTCTTACGGAACCACGTTATACCTTTCATGTAACACGTCATGATGAACTCGCTACCTTATTTTTTTTACTGGTAATTGCTCTGGCATGTGGACCAGCCGCCTCACGGATCCGGCGACAGTTTATTTTGTTACACGATGCTAACCGCTACTCTGAGTCGATGCGACTACTGGGGCAAGAACTGTCAATCGCCGAAGATCCAGAAGATATCTGGAAAGCAGTACATAAAGTTATCTCAGAATCGATGCCAGTGGATTGCGTGATAGTGCCTACCAATCGTGAATTCAAGTCTTGGCCTAGCCATGCCAATCCATTCAATCGGGTAGATCTCGCGGCTATGGACTGGTCTTGTCGGAACCACAAACGAGCGGGACGCTTTAGTGACACACTAACTGCTTCCGCATGGACTTTTTTCCCAATCAGTAAAGATGAGCGCAGTATTGCTTGTGCTGCAATAAAATTTCCGCTATCGGCTTCAATGCTTCCTCCTGGAGATAAGGCATTGATTACTTCAATTCTTAGCCAAGGTGCTGATACTTGGCGAAGAACGCAATTGGTCAGAGAATTGGAAGCTGCCCGCGTGAAAACCGAAGTGGAACAATTGCGGTCAGCATTACTATCTTCCGTATCTCATGATCTTAAGTCACCTCTTGCTGCAATGATGGGGGCAGCTGAAAGTCTACAACTACTCGACCAGCAACTGGATCGTCAAGATAGGCAAGAGTTAATGGAGACTATTTTGCAGGAGAGTCATCGCTTAGACAGCTATATTCAGAATCTATTGGATATGACTCGACTGGGGTACGGCACACTCAAGATTGAGCGAGATTGGGTGTCAATTGCTGACATTGTGGGTAGTGCGTTGAACCGATTGAAACGTTATCATCCTAGTGTTAAAGCAGTAACTCATTTCCCAGATTCTTCGCCTGTATTATATGTGCATGCGGCATTAATTGAGCAGGCTCTCTTCAACATTATGGAGAATGCAGCGCGGTATACCCCTATCAACGAAAAGATAGATGTGACCATTGAGAATATTGATAAACACTGCACTATTATCATTGAAGACCAAGGACCGGGGATCCCAGAAAATCTTCGAGAAAAAATCTTTGATATGTTTTTCGTTATTGCTGACGGAGATAAGAAGAAACATAACACGGGTATGGGATTGGCTATCTGTCGAGGAATGATTGGTGCACATGGTGGTAGTGTTAAGGCATTGGAGGGGGCCAATCACAAAGGTACTCGTTTTTGTGTGGAGCTACCGATAGATACTCTCCCCACAATGTCTTCTGCTAACGAGGAATTAAACACCTAATATGAAAATTGTCATTGTAGATGATGAATCACCTATCCGACGCATGTTACGTATAGCCTTAAAAAGTGAAGGATATGATGTAATAGAGGCAGAAAATGGAGAGGCAGGCCTAGCAGCCATTGCCCGTCAGCAACCGGAACTTGTCATTCTGGATTTGGGACTACCTGATATGGACGGTCACGCAGTGCTAAATGAATTAAGGACCTGGTCCAAGGTTCCGGTCATCGTGCTATCAGTACGTAGTGCTGATAAAGAGAAAGTTTTAGCCTTAGACGCCGGAGCCCAAGATTACGTTACAAAGCCCTTCAGCATCGAAGAATTTCTCGCGAGAGTGAGAGCCAATGTCCGCGATCATATCAAGACGGGATCTCCAGCGATATTAGATGATGGGCATCTGCATATTGATCTTGGAAAACGTTGGGTCACTCTGGCAGGTGAAAAAATAGATCTAACACCTAAAGAATATGCTGTGTTGGCTAAACTTGCACTGTCACCCAACTGCGTTATTACTCAAACCCAATTACTGAATGAAATATGGGGGCCACAGCATCGAGAAGACAGCCATTATCTCAGGATTGTGGTGAGCCATTTGCGTCAGAAATTAGGAGATTCACCAGCAGAACCTTTTTACATTCGCACAGAAGCTGGTGTGGGATATCGATTGCAACTTCAGACAGACGATTGAACTAAATAACTTCCTAAGTTTACTACACATCCATGTTTAATAATGTTGTGTGTGCAGGTTCCACAGCTCTTTGCTGCTAACCAGCTATTTTTCAGAATATGGAAAGATTCTTGGCAAGGTGTGGCGATTCAGTGATTCACAATTTGTAGTTATTTAGTACATTCCAATAATGGGCTATCGCCGTTAGAGTATGAATGTCAGTATTTTAATGAGGCTAAAAGTCGTCTAGTGAAGTAGGGCGATTCAGTTAAAATACGGTGAAAATTATCCCATTAATATTCAATTTTCCACATAAATGAAAGAGTAATGTGTGGGCGAATAACTCCTTTTACCCTCACATCTAATAACGCCAAAATGAGCGTGAAAAAACAACTAATATTGGAAATATCTCCAGACGTCCAAACAACATTGCCATACACATGAGCCATTTTGCAGGATCTTTCAGTGTGCCAAATCCTGATGCAGTATCACCATAACCGACTCCCATATTGTTGATACACGCAGCGACAGTACCAAACGCCGTTGTAAAATCATGTCCAATTACCATTAATCCCCACACAAACAAACAAGCAAAAAAAATGTAAAAGAAAAACAAACTCCATACCGATTGCATCACTCTGTCAGAAACTGATTGTCCCGAAACTTTTGTCAGAAATATTCCATTTGGGTGAATGAGCTGATTAACTTCACGATTACCTTGACGATAGAGTAATAGAAATCTCATCGCTTTGATGCCACCACATGTCGAACCAACACAACCGCCAAAATAACTTGCTCCGAGTAATAATAATACAATATGTGCTGGCCATGAAGGATAATCTCCGGCTCCCAAACCATTATCTGTCATAATAGAGGCCGCCTGAAAAAATCCGTGCACAAGGGCACCATAAGCTGAGAATGTATCAGTTCTATACAATTCTATGCATGTCCCACTTATAACCAGAGATAGCGCAAGAAAGAAAAAGCGAAATTCAGAATTTGAAAAAATAGCATTAATATTACGCTGGCTGATAGCAATATAATATAAAGTGAAGTTGACAGCCGCAAGAATAGAATACACACCACCAACTAATTCAATGGCGGGGTTATTATAAAAGCCCAAACTGTTTCCGTGAGTAGAGAATCCACCTAAAGAGACGGTCGATAAGCTATGGCATAAGGCGTCAAACCAATTCATACCTGCCAAATAATATGAGACACAGCAACATAACGCTAATCCCGAATAGATCACCCAAA
The DNA here is from genome assembly GCF_017368415.1 of Shewanella sp. 4t3-1-2LB. Taxonomy (NCBI): domain Bacteria; kingdom Pseudomonadati; phylum Pseudomonadota; class Gammaproteobacteria; order Alteromonadales; family Shewanellaceae; genus Shewanella; species Shewanella sp. 4t3-1-2LB. The sequence goes on along the minus strand of NZ_JAFNJD010000057.1, from coordinate 1,530 downwards.
GATTTCTTGCTGTATCTGCAAGACGTGGTGTCAGTTTTTCTTCCTTCATAGGGCCGGGCATTTCAGACTGATATAGTTTGGCTCCTCCAATACCCAGAAAAGGCATCACTGCAACCGCTAGAACAATAATACCTAATCCCCCAAGGAAATTTAATTGGGCACGGTAATACAGGATAGACTTAGGTAGGTTATCAATATTATCTAATACGGAAGCGCCTGTAGTGGTAATACCAGAAATGCCTTCAAATAAGGCATCGGTAAACGACATTTCAAGTCGACTATCGATATAAAATGGCATAGTGCTGATGGCAGAGAATATCACCCAGAATAAAACCACGACTATAAACCCATCACGAGCCTGCAAGGTTTTATCACTCTGGCTTGTTGCTTTCCAGCCAGCAGCACCTATAGAAAACGATAAGAAAAATGTGAATAAGAACGGAATATAGGAGCTTTCCTGATAAATAAATCCGATCAAGAAAGGAACAATCATCGAAAGACTGTAAAGTAATATTAAAAAGCTACACAAATGTAAGATTGTAATAAATCTTGAATTTTTTTGCATTTGCCAATTTAAACTACTATCCCCATATAGGGGATGGTATGAGTGTTAAGCATAAAGTATCTAGGTATGTTTTCTCCTTAGGCGTAAAAAAATCGTAAAAAATGACAGAATCGTCTATATACAAAACTCTGTACACCAGCCGTGACTGGGTGAATTTCTGAGTGTTCATGGGTTGGAAGGTACATGAGACGCCGAGGGCTTTACAGTGCTTAGGACGGTAAACACCTTAATTTACTAGCATCAAAAAATGGATCAGAGTTTATCAGTCATAAATTTATGGGAGGGCGAAACCGGCGTGGATCAGTCTTGATTACATTCAACAGGGGTATGCCTCAGCGAAATACTTACACCGAGTGATACAACAGAACAATTAGGTATAGCTGGGTGAGCAAACGCCTTATTCTGAAGAGGTTCAGGAGCTTTATGAGCCAGCAAAAGAACCCCTTCAAGAACAAAACTACAGGCTTGAATTAGAGCTGAGAAGATTGAAACGATCCCTATGAATCACACAGTAAATTGAAGCGTAGTGTTCAGCTAGTACAACCTTTCTTTTCTAGTGCTAATTGAAGAGTATTTTGCCATAAAAATAGTCTTGTTTGAGTAATAATTGCTTGATGCATTTTATTGTGAGGTGGGTATTATTTAGACTATTTATGTTGAAAATATGCTCAAATACGATAGGTTATACCAATTGTTCGTTATTTAGGCGATATGAGTGTCTTTTCTATTTTCACCAGAGCAACTGGCGTTTTTTGACGAAACGTTAGAGAGTTATCTTCTGCGGGTCACGGAATGTAACAGCTTCGCTTCTTATCGCCAGTTGAGTCTTGCTATTCGTGATGAACTGTATGCTCAAGACTATCAAGCTCACGGTGCATTTCCGCTTGAGTTGTCTCAACTCAATGTGATTTATGCGCAAACGAGCAGTCACTTCCGTATTAGAGCATTGGCTCTGGTTGCATCAC
>NZ_JAFNJD010000056.1:0-24041 GCF_017368415.1 Shewanella sp. 4t3-1-2LB | reverse complement strand
ACCGGACAGGGATTCCGGAGTTACTGGAAAAATGGCCGGTTTATTCCGGAAAAGGTGTCCGGATTAAATCGGAATGAGTGTCCGGATAATCCCGGAATCGGTGTCCGGACCACTCCGGAATATGCACAAATCCGAGATGTTGTACAACTAGACAATTTCTGGAACTGAAAAACGATGAATATCAGTAGTTTTATCCCTTCTTGGTTTGACAGCACATCCTCCTCTTCATCCGCAACAACAGCCGCCAAAGTGAATGACAGTGTGGATCTGTCTACAGGATTGGACTCGATGTTTGGACAGGTCATCGAGAATGCTTTGGATAAAGTATCTAGTGGGGTAACCGCTGCCTCAGCAAGCACGAGCAATGATAGTCTGAGTTTATTGGGGGAGGGGTTAGCCGACGGCCTATTAACCTCATTCTACCAATCAAAGATCAGCAACAGTCTGACCCAAGTGTTTAATCCGATGGATGCGGCTGGGACACCCAGTACCACCACACAAGCGGTCCCAAGTGACAGTACCGGCGGTGCTGCCCAAGCCAGCGACAGCAGTGGTGATGGTTTATTGCAACCATTTACTAATGGCCAACAATTCAGTTTCGGCGACATCCTTGATGTGGTGAATCCGTTGCAGCATATTCCATTAATTAACTACTACTATCGTGATCTGACTGGTGATGAAATTGGCTTTGTCCCTCAGGTTGTTGGCAGCTCAATTTATGGTGGGGCGCTGGGAGCTGTCAGTTCGCTCGCAGAAATCGGTGTCTCAAGCCTGCTGGGCGAATCTCCTGTCAAATATGCGCTCAATACCGTTACGGGTAATACAGATAGCTGATCAGAAGACAGCCGTTTGGGATGGAGATTTCAGTGCGAAACTTTTTTTGGTGAGCACCATTTAACAACGCAGGGATCCCCGAATCTACTAAATTTCGCAACTGTTTACATGACAGTGATGAACACAGATTGTCACTGATAGAGTAGGCGATTGTTGCAGTCATTATATTAGTTAGCTTGACAGATAATAAGCATTACTTATTATTCACACCTTTCTTCTCTTCGTTGTGATAATCGTCGGAGTTACATCTATGCCTCAACAAAGTATTGGCTATCTGATGGCCGATGTTATGCGTCTGCTTCGCAGAACGTTTCAAAAACGTTCAGAACTAAGTGGTCTTACGCTGGCGCAAGCTCGAGCGCTGAAGTGTGTCTCCGTAAATGAAGGAATTCGTCAGGTTGAATTGGCTGAGCGCTTGGAAATCAAGCCGATGACGCTGGTTAGAGTCATTGATCAATTAGTGGCAGCAGGCTTTTTGGTTAGAAAACGGGATCCCATCGATCGCAGGGCTCACTTAATTCATACCACGGCTAATGCCAAACCGATACAGGATAAGGTTCTGCAAGCGTCCCAGGAGGTCTGGGGGCATGCTCTTGCCGGTTTATCTGAAGAGCAGATAGATAATTTCATGCTGGTTTTGCAATCCATCCACAATAACTTATCAAAAGAATAATCAGGGTATATTTATGTCTGCGGCAGACACTCATCTCCAGGAAAATTCTCATGTTCACCGTGCTGGTCGTCAGCGCAAACGCATCGTAATGCTGTTTGTGGTGCCAGTATTGTTGGTCGGTGCCGCATTGGCTATGTATCTCCATGGCGGACGTTATGTCGAAACTGATAACGCTTATGTGAAAGCAGATAAGACACTGATCAGCAGTGAAATTTCTGGCAAAGTTATTAACGTTCTAGTGAGAGATAACCAACAGGTGAAAACCGGTCAGTTGCTATTTCAGCTTGATCCAAAACCTTATCAGATAGCATTGGCGGAAGCGGAAGCGAATCTTAGCGACACGGTTAACTTGCTAAAGGTGCTGAAGGCCAATGTGCAAACCAAGTTGGCAAGCATTGCCGCCGCTAAGAATCAATATCAGTACCTGTTGCGGGAACAACAGCGTAAACAGAATTTGCTGAAGCAGCACTATATCTCCGACTCTGATTACGATGCGGCCAGGCAAGATACTGAACAGCAACAGTTGCAGATTGAATCTTTGTATACCGAGCTGAAACTGGCGGCAGAAGGGCTGGGAGGCGATGTCAACGCTCCGATAGCGCAGAATGCTAAGTATAAAAAAGCACAAGCGTCTTTAGAAAAAGCGCGTAATGATCTTCAACATGTTGATATCTATGCACCATCGAGTGGCATTGTGACGAACGTGCTGGAAAAGGGGGAGTATGTGAACCCCGGCAGCAGCGCGATGATGCTAGTTGCTGACGATAATTTGTGGGTGGAAGCTAACTACACTGAAAAGGATCTCACCTATGTTCGCGTCGGCCAGGATGTTGAAATCAACGTGGATTATCAACCAGATTACACTTGGCATGGCACCGTAAGCAGCCTTAGTCCTGCCACTGGCTCGGAGTTTTCGGTCATCCCCGCCCAAAATGCCACCGGTAACTGGGTGAAGATCAGCCAGCGATTACCCATCCGTATCCATATTGACCCTTTGCCCGGGGCCCCTAAATTACGCGCGGGCCTCAGCGCCGTTGTTACCATCGATACTCACCACCAGCGCCACTTGGCATTCTGACTCGAGGATTGCGTGTGACTCAGAGAGAAAACCAAGGGGTAAGCCGTGGTTTGGTGACCTTATCGGTGATGCTGGCCACTATCATGCAGGCCCTTGATACCACAATCGCGAATGTGGCATTGCCGCATATGCAGGGGGCTATGGGTGCGACTCAGGATCAAGTTTCTTGGGTGCTGACTTCCTATATCGTGGCGGCTGCAATCGCTATGCCTATGACCGGTTTTATTTCCGCTCGTATTGGACGAAAACAGCTGTTTTTGTGGTCAGTGGTTGGCTTTACCATCACATCCGCGTTATGTGGTGCGGCGCAAACACTGGATCAGATAGTGATCTTTCGCCTGCTACAAGGTATTTTCGGTGCCAGCCTAGTACCGTTGTCACAATCGGTTTTACTGGATACCTATCCTACGGAGCAGCATGGTTCAGCCATGGCAATGTGGGGGGTAGGAGTAATGGTCGGGCCGATTCTTGGACCGTCCTTAGGTGGCTGGCTAACGGAGTACTATAACTGGCGTTGGGTGTTTTATATTAATATTCCGTTTGGGGTGCTGGCTTGGTTGGGCATTGCTACTTTTGTTAAGGAAACACCATTAGATCCCAAGCGTAAGTTTGACCTGTTTGGCTTTATGTTGTTGGCAATCGCTATTGGTAGCCTGCAACTGTTTTTGGACCGTGGCGAGTCACAAAACTGGTTTGCCAGCATGGAGATTATGGTGGAAGCCATTTTGGCTGTGCTGACCATGTATATGTTCATCGTGCACATGTTTACCGCTAATCAACCGTTTCTTGAGCCGCAGATGTTCCGCGATCGTAACTTTGTTATCGGGTTACTCTTTATCTTTATTATCGGAATTGTGTTGCTAGCGACGATGGCGCTGCTACCTCCTTATTTGCAAAACCTGATGGGGTACCCGGTGATTGATGTGGGATTGCTGTTAACGCCGCGCGGTTTTGGCACTATGGCTGGAATGATGCTGGTGGGCAAGCTGGCAAATAAAGTGGATTTACGTTATCTGATAGTCATCGGGTTGCTGTTGATGATCCTATCGTTGTGGCAAATGACGGGCTTCTCAATTGATGTCAGTCGTTGGGAGATTATATACACCGGCGTTATCCAAGGTCTGGGGATGGGACTGGTATTTGTTCCGTTATCAACCATCAGCTTTTCAACGCTGGCACCGCAGTTCCGTAATGAGGGAACGGCGCTTTATAGCCTGATACGAAATATTGGCAGTAGCATCGGCATTTCCGCCGTCACGACTTATCTGTCTCAGCGGGTCCAGATTAATCATGCCGCGTTTGCTGATTACATTACTCCTTTTAATAAGGCGCTCCAGGCTGCTGCGCATGTGGGTGCAGCAGATCTCTCTACGACCATAGGTTTGGTCAAACTCAACAATGAAGTGACGTATCAGGCATCGCTACTGGGATACCTGCAGGACTTTCGAATAATGATGTTCCTATGTGTACTGATGTTACTCATGATGGTATTGCTGAGAAAGCCTCAGAAGCGGGCACCTACGGTGATTAAGCGTAAGCCATGAACGTGGACGGGAGGTGATTGGGTTATGGTTGCTTGTTATTATCTTCCTGATGTATGTTGATATAGCCAGATTGTTGCATCTGTTTTAGCACTATTGCCTGTGACTGCTGTAACGCTGCATCAACACTCAGTTTCCCGTCAATGATTTCGGCCACTCGATTGGCAACGCTGGTGCCAAAAGCCGCATACTCGGGGATCCCAACAAAAATGGTGCCAGCGTATGGCACTGGTTGCAGGGTTCTTTTTTCTTCTCCATTCTGTTGTAACGCTTGCAGTACCGTTAAGGCAAAAGGCGCTTGTTGTTGATATTCGGTATGTTGGTAGGTTGAGAGGCGGGTCCCGGGTGGTACTGCGACCCAACCTTCATGGTCCGCAACCAACTTCACATAAGATTTGGAGGTCGCCCATTCGATAAAACGTTGTGCAGCTTGTTGCTGTTTTGAGGAGTTAGGTATTGCCAACGCCCAGATCCAAAGCCATTGTGAGGGTAATTCCCCTTGCGGCTGAGAAGCAAATCCGGTTGTTTCTGCTACGTTAGAAACCTGCTTATCAAATAGATAACCTGCGGCAACGGTTGCGTCCACCCAGATAGCGCAATGCCCTTCGGCAAACAGTTGTAGTGTTTCGATGAAACCACTTTGGGTCGCATGAGGTTGACCATATTGTCTTAGTAAGCGCTGATAGAGTTCCAATGTCTGCTGCCATGGACGAGATAACAACTGTGGCTGCCATTGCTCGTCAAACCAGCGTCCACCCATAGCATGTACCCATGAGGTGATCAGTCCCATATTCCCACCCCAACCGGGTTCACCACGTAAACAGATGCCGTATAGTTGGTTGGTCGGGTCATGAAGTTTTGCCGCTAAGGTCTCGATGTCGGCGAATGTAGGCTGTGTCGGCATCGTTAGCCCAGCTTTGGCAAACAGGTCTTTGCGATAAAAGGTCATGGCACTTTCTGCGTAAAACGGTAGGGCAAATAGCTGTCCCTGAAACGAGAGTGCTGCTCTGTTCATCGGTAAAATATCATTCAGATCATAGCTATGTGGCAGTTGCTTTAACGGTTTCAGCCAATGGCGACGAGCCCAGATTGGCGTCTCAAAGTTACCAATGGTCATCACATCAAACACGCCATCCGCAATTGCTAGGTCGCCAAGTAAACGTCGTCTGAGGATACTCTCTTCCAGAAATACCCAATTGAGCTCAATATCTGGGTGCTGTTGCTCAAATACGGTACCTAGACGCTGCATGATGCGCATATCCGGGTTATCCACTGAGCCTATTGTCAACCTCACCTTGTGAGTTTGAGCGTCTGAACTCAGCAGTAATCCATGCTTCGCTCTTAACGCAAAAAGGGTACCGTCTTTGCGCATCTGTTGCAGCCCAAGATTAAAAGCTTTGAGCAGTTTTACGCTACGAGCTGACTGTAATGGGAAGGCAACGTGAAAACTCTTTTCCACTAGAGCCGGTTGCACAAACTCCAACTCACCGATGTACTGAGGTCGATGGCCAACCATCAGATCTACTGCCGTATATTTATCAATGAGAATATATGGCACTCGTCCGTGATAAAGTTTATCCAGATTTTGCAGGTCTGATGTAGCAAACTCCGTCGCAACCAACTGATTGAAATGGGGGATCGTCAGTCCCCCTCTGACTACTCCCACCACGCTGTGAGCCAACGGTGACAAAGCTTTTTCTAGCTGGTCGGTCGGTGAAGTGGGATAACGGAAAGGGTCATCACGATGCTTCAGTAATCCTAACGCATCGCCAGGAAACGCATTTGAAAACAATAGGGTACCGGGTTCAGTATCTTGGTATACCGGCACTATGCCATCTACTCGTCCTTGTGTGGCGAGTGCGAGTGCTCTTGCCCAGGGGTAAAAGGTAATTTCTACCTGATATCCAGAAAGGGCAAATGCTTGGGTGACTACTTCACTGACATACCCCTGATTCTGCAATCGTTGACCAATATACGGTTCTCTCTCTCCGGCGACTAACTGGATAGTGGTGCCAGCAGTTATACTCTGAGATAGGAGACAGCAGCACACTATCAACATCGATTGCCATAGACATTTCATATGTAAATACAGTGCATTGGTGATCTTTGATTAAAGTGTAGTCAAAAGTGGCTTGTTCGATATGTGATTCTTGATTATCTAAGACAATTCTTGCAGCACAGTGCTACCCAGCCGGATAATCTGAGCTATTAAAACGAAAACATTCTGGTAGTTATGGAAAGGGTATCCTTGCAGGTGACCGATGACGGGTCCCATACATTATTTAATGCCGAGTTGAATGAGACTTACCACTCACACAAAGGTGCTATTGCCGAGTCTCGCTATGTTTATATAGCAGCAGGGTTTGATGCTGTCATTGAGACATTTACCGAATTGTCTATTTTTGAAGTGGGCTTTGGCACCGGGTTAAACGCATTGTTGACGTTGGGACATTTTCAAGAAATTAATCAACAGCGTCAGTCTGATAATAAACCGCCATTAACTGTGCGTTATGTCAGTATTGAACCCTATCCGTTGGCGCCGGACTTGATTCATCGCCTCAACTATCAGCAATTGCTTGCGCCATCTTACGCACCGTTGTTTGACATGCTGCATTCCACGCCTTGGGAACAAGCCTGTGAGTTGTTGCCCGGGTTCTGGTTGACAAAATGTCACATGCGGTTGGAGCATGTCGTGTTATCTCCGCAACAATTCAATCTGATCTACTTTGATGCCTTTGCACCGAATAAACAGCCCGATGTTTGGTGTCAGGACAATCTGGCCAAATGCTATCAGCTGTTACAAGCTCAAGGAATGCTGGTGTCATATTGTGCCAGTGGTCAGTTTAAGCGTGACCTAAAAGCGGTTGGGTTTACGGTAAAAGCATATCCTGGCGCTTTGGGCAAACGCGAGATGACCCGGGCATGGCGTGAGTAACTTTGATGAGGCGACAGGAGCGAACCTTCAGAATGTGGTTGCATATTTTATTGTTTTTGGTGCGGTATATACGGATAAACTTCCGATCCGCTCCTGTCATGTTGGTTACCACAATCTCGTCGTAGAGTTGGGTTGAATAAAAACGGCAGAGATAATAGGTAAAATCTATAATTTTATTTTTATTAATGAGTTAGTTATCGTTGGGGGCGATACTTTCACTCTCACCTATTAACTCTGCCCAAACTTTCTTATCGCGGCTAAAACTAGCCCAGATAAGCTACACAGGTTGAGCCTGCGTGAATAAAAACGACGTGAGTGAACCTAGAATTCGCGCGTTATTTTTATTATTTGCACATTTCTATCGTTGGGGGCGATAACAAATATTTTTGTTCAGCCCACTCAGGTCGAAACCTTGGCAGACCGCTTCCTTGCGTTGCCACCAGTTAGCTCCTGCAACTGGTATCGAATAAAAATGACAAGAATGAACCTAGAAAAGCGCAAAATTTGGGGAGCACACTTTTTCTATCGTTGGGGGCGATAACTGTTATTAGTTCAGTTCAAACTTGTCGAAACCGTTAGTTAAAATACCTAGCTTTCAGCTGTGACATCACATTGGATACATAGAGCCATGGCGTTGATGTATCGGTTGCTTGCTGACTCTGGCGTACCCACATATATAAAGTTTTGGTCGGGAGTCCATATTGACGGGCCACATCAAACAGCAACCGCCCATTATGGGTGACTTCGATGACTGCCTGATGCCGAAGGGTATCTGTCATTTCCATCTTCACCTCCTGAATTACCTCGTTATACTGCTGAATTTGTTACTCAATATCCCACTGGCTAATGCCAAGGTGTTTATAGCTTTGCCAGTGTTGCCGCCAGCTGTGGAAAAACTGATAAATGATTTTCATCGTTACCTCCTGCTGTGTCGGAATACTACTTTCTATGTATGTAAGAACTGTGCCAATTTTTTTAAATATTTTTTATTATTTAAAATCATATAGATACGGATTTTCTGCGAAAATGCGAAAATTTTAGGTCGTACCATGAATGTGCGTGATGCACTTATTTGGTGCGTAACCTTTGCCAAAAAGGCAGAAATATAGGTGATGAGGAACTGAATCGAGCCTGAATAAGCTGCAAATTATACAGATCAGCATTCGCTACGCCGTTGTCTTGCCGGTGGATGGTTATATACTGATGCCATAATTATTCACGGCGAGACTAAGGAGAACCCACCATGAACAAGGTTATGATGCCGTTGACTTCTGCTGCATTGATAATGTTTTTCGCCGCCGGTTGTACAACCGTTAACCCTTATACCAATGAACAACAGACCTCTAAAGCAACGAGTGGGGCACTGATTGGTGCTGCTGCTGGTGCCCTTGTTGGTGTTGCGACTTCCAGTAAACATGATCGAGGTAAAGGTGCATTGATTGGCGCTGCTTCTGGTGCCGCAGTCGGTGGCGGCGTTGGTTACTATATGGATGTGCAGGAAGCTAAGCTGCGTCAGCAGTTATCCGCCTCAGGTGTTAGTGTAACCCGCTCCGGTGATAACATTATTTTGAATATGCCAAATGAGATTACCTTCCAAGTGGACAAAACAGATCTGAGCGGCGGAGCCATGCAGGTGCTGGACAGTGTAGCGTTGGTGGCTAAAGAATACCCCAAAACTCAACTGAATATTATTGGTTATACCGATAGCACGGGTTCTGAATCTTATAATTTGCGCCTGTCGCAGGTGCGCGCTTCTTCTGTAGGTAACTATCTAATCCAGAAAGGCGTTGCAGGTCAGCGTGTGGTGACGCGGGGGGCAGGAGAAAGCAATCCGATTGCCAGTAACAGCAATGCTGCTGGCAGAGCCCAGAATCGTCGAGTGGAAATTGTGTTAAGTCCACTAGCACAGTAATATCGATATCCTGCCAAGGCCGCATTATGCGGCCTTTTTTCCAATATCACAGTGCCGTTTGCTAGTTAGATTTGCTCGATACTCAGGTCATCACTATGGCTGAGTGTCATGCACCTTCTTAGCCTTTGTTGAATGATGGAATCACGTTTATTTTGACGTAGAGATTTGGCGGGGCGAAAAACGGTTAACTGGCTTCATCGAAGCGGGCATTGATCAGATTGCAGATGGCTTCCATTGCTGGTTCTGCATCAGGACCATCCGCAATTAGTCGGATTTTTTTACCCATGCCGGTTTCCAGCATCAGCAACCCGAGCACGCTTGCAGCAGAAGCTTTTTTTTCACCTTGGATCAGAAAGATATTAGCGTCAAACTCATTGGCGAGTATGGCCAGTTTTGTCGCCGCTCTGGCATGTAATCCCAGCTTATTGAGAATGGTGATTTCTCGCTCAATTCTTGCCATGTTCGAGTTCCCGGTGGCGTGCCTGAACTTTATGCTTACTGTTGCTGAAACGCTTTGCAAGTTGCTCTGCTACATAAACGGAGCGGTGTTGTCCGCCGGTGCAACCAATGGCTACGGTAAGGTAACTGCGGTTATTGCGTTCCAGATGGGGTAACCATGTATCGAGCAAGTTTTCTATTTGCCAGATAAACTTATTTACTAGCGGTTGGCGGTTGAGAAACTCACGTACCGGTTCATCCAACCCAGTCAGTGGTCTGAGCTGAGGCTCCCAGTGGGGATTAGGTAAAAAACGTGCATCAAACACGAAATCGGCTTCTGCGGGCAACCCATGCTTAAATCCAAAGGATTCGAAGTTGATCACCAGTTCTTTGGTGGCACTTCCCAGTAAAATCTCCCGTACTGTGTCACTTAGTTCATAGATATTCAGCGTGGAGGTATCTATGTAATGATCCATCAGTTGTGACAGCGGGGCGAGTAGTTTACCTTCCTGCTCGATAGCATCTTTTAGCGAAATTTTACTTTTAGATAATGGATGCAGGCGCCGGGTTTCGCTATAGCGTTTTAACAGCACTTTATCAGATGCATTCAGGAAAAAGCTGATGACCTCAGTGCCTTGGGGCAGTTTTCCTAGCTGGCCCTCGAGCACTTTATCCTGGTTAGGCATATTCCGCACATCGACACTAATCGCCACCAACTCATTACTGCCACGAAGATTATCCAGCAAACTGCCAATCATGGGTAAAGGCAAATTGTCGACGCAGTAGTAGCCCATGTCTTCCAGTACTCGCAATGCTACAGATTTTCCTGAGCCGGAGCGGCCGGAGACGATGGCCAGTTTCATCCGGTGATCACCTGATACAATTCTTCTTTGGTGGTCGCCTTGCGCAACTGCTTAAGTATCTGCTTGTCACTGAGTTTTTCAGCCATTGCCGATAAGGTGCTCAGGTGCTGCTGGCATTGATCTGCGGGCACCACTAGGGCAAACAGGATATCGACCGGTTGGTTGTCAATGGCATCGAAAGCAATCGGCTCGTTACATTTCACCAGCACTGCAATCGGGGTAGTTATGTCCGGCATACGACCATGAGGAATGGCTATGCCATTGCCTATGCCCGTGCTTCCCATTTTTTCTCTGGCCAACAGGCTTTCAAAAATGGCTTGGGACGACAGATTGGGATACTGGGCCGCGGCGAGTTCGCTGATGAGCTCCAATACCTTTTTCTTGCTGCCGGGTGTGGCGCAGGTGGTACACTCCGGCCGCAGGACGGTACTAAGTTCCATCATGAGTATTTTGTCAGCTTTTCTTTGTATTTAATGATCTGACGATCCAATTTATCAATCAGAGCGTCAATGGCTGCGTACATGTCGGTGTGCTCTGCGGTGCCGTGCACTTCGCCACCGTTCAGATGTAGCTTGGCTTCGACTCTTTGTATAGCTTTTTCTACATTGAGTACGACATGCACATTATTGATCTGTTCGAAATGACGTTCAAGTTTTGCAAATTTACTCTCCACGTAGCTACGCAACGAGTCGGTGATCTCAATATGATGGCCTGCCAGGTTGATTTGCATAGGGGTGTCCTCCATAGGGGTACTGTGGAATTACAAACTCTTACGCTGATTTGAGGGCGGGATCAGCATGGCTTCACGATACTTTGCAATGGTCCGTCTTGCCACGTTAATTCCCTGTTCCGCCAGCAACTGTGCCATTTTGCTGTCACTGAGCGGCTTTTTCTGATTCTCTGCTGCGACCAGTTTCTTGATAAAGGCTCGTATGGCGGTTGACGAACACTCGCCGCCATCATCGGTGCCAACATGGCTGGAAAAGAAATATTTCAGTTCAAAAATACCGCGAGGAGTATGCATGTATTTTTGCGTCGTCACTCGTGAAATCGTCGATTCATGCATATCGACCGCTTCGGCGATATCGTTGAGTACCATTGGTTTCATGGCTTCTTCACCATATTCAAAGAAGCCTTGTTGAAACTGGACGATACAATTAGCAACTTTCAGCAAGGTTTCATTGCGGCTTTCCAAACTCTTGATAAACCATTTGGCTTCCTGCAAATGTCCGCGGATAAACTGGCTGTCTGACTGGCTGCGAACACTGCGCGCCATGGCGGCATATTGCTGATTAATACTCAGTTTGGGCATACAATCTGGGTTGAGTTCGACAATCCAGCGGCCATTCTTTTTCCAGACGCTGACATCCGGGATCACATATTCCTCGTCCTGTGGCTGTACCAACAGGCCGGGCCGAGGGTTGAGTGTCTGGATCAACACGATGGCATCTCGTAGATCTTCTTCTCTGAGGCGTGTTTTACGCATCAAGGTGCGATAATCTTTCGCGGCGATCAGATCGAGGTGTTGCTCCAGCAACATGATGGCATTTTCTAAATGCGGTGTGTCTTCACTGAACTGTGACAGCTGGATCAGCAAACATTCCCGTAAATCTCGAGCAGCAACCCCCACAGGGTCAAAGTGCTGAATGCGTTTCAGTACGGCTTCTACTTCGTCCAATTCAATCTCAGGATTGCCCATGGCTTCCAGAATTTCTTCTGTGCTTTGAGTCAGATAACCCTGATCATCAATGGCCTCAATAATGGCGGTGGCAATGGCTGAGTCGGTTTCGGAAAACGGTGTCAGGTTTTTCTGCCATTCCAAATGTTCACGTAATCCTTCGGAGGTTTCTCCCTGAAATGGCGTGTCATCATCGCGGATAGGACCCGCAGGGGCAGCAGGTGCTGCGGTAAAGACTTCATCCCAAGTGGTGTCCATTGGCAGTTCTTCTGGCAGGGATTGGCTGGTTAACGCATCGGAAGTCTCAATAGTTGAACTGTCTTCCGTTTGAACGTCGATGGTTGGCGTGTCGAGATCATTATCCACATCATTGTCGTCATCGGCTAATTGACTATCTTCATTGACTTCCAATAGTGGATTGGCTTCCAGCGCCTGCTGAATTTCCTGTTGTAACTCCAGCGACGACAACTGCAGCAAACGGATTGCCTGCTGCAGTTGTGGTGTCATAGTCAGCTGTTGACCCAGCTTTAACTGGAGTGACGTTTTCATGTTACCGCTTACTCCTACATCCTATCGTGTAATAAAAAATCCAGTAATTACAGTCTTTAACAATTAGAATTGCCTACCCAAAGGTGGTTACTATAGCTTGAATTGCTCTCCTAAGTACACTGCACGTACTTGTTGATTATCGAGGATTTCAGCAGGGGAGCCTTCTGCGATCAACTGACCGTGACTAACGATGTAGGCGCGCTCACACACATCAAGTGTTTCACGCACATTATGGTCGGTAATCAGCACTCCCAGTCCGCGGGAACGCAGCTGTTCAATAATTTTTTTGATATCGATGACCGATATGGGATCCACGCCCGCAAAGGGTTCGTCCAGCAAAATAAATTTTGGATCCGCCGCGAGGGCTCTGGCTATTTCAACTCGGCGTCTTTCACCGCCCGATAGTGACATCCCAAAACTGTCGCGAATATGAGTGATATGGAACTCTTCGAGCAACTGTTCCAACTGCTCTTCACGGCCATCACGATCCAGACCCTTGCGGATCTGTAGTACTGCCATGATGTTATCTCGCACCGTGAGTTTACGGAAAATACTGGCTTCTTGCGGCAAATAACCGATGCCTTTGCGGGCACGCAGATGCATGGGATCCATGGTCAGCTCATCATCGTCGATGAAGATCCGCCCTTTATCGCTCTGAATGAGTCCTACGACCATATAGAACGTAGTGGTCTTGCCTGCGCCGTTGGGACCGAGTAATCCGACAATCTGCCCAGTTTTCACCGACAGACTGACGTCCTTCACGACCATTCTTTTTTTATAGCTTTTTGCGAGATTCTGGGCGGTCAGGGTAGTGCTCATTGCTGCTCCTGCTTGGGTTCCTTTTTGATATCTTGCTGGTAATTTTCCGGCTGAATTACCGTGGTAACCCGATCTTCACCTTGACCACTACTGGTAGCTTGCAGTTGCTGGTTTTCTAGGTCATAAACGATTTTTTCTGCAGTAGACAGACTGCCGTCCTGTTCCACCCTCGCTTTTCCAATGAGTGTCAGAATACGTTTGTTGATGTTGTAGTGGATCTCGTTGGCGCTGGCGTTCGCAATGCGGCCATCTTCCAGTTTCTGACGAAAAGTCGCTGGAGATCCTTTGGCAACCAACACCCGCTCGCCGTCTTTATCGGTACTGGAAGCGTTAAGTTCCTGGGCGGTAAGCTTCATCGAACCCTGCGTGACGATCACATGTCCGCTATAAACGACCTGCTTGTTTTTGATGTCGGCATCCTGCGAATCTGCAGAAATCTTCACCTGCTGCAACAGATCTTTATCTACGGCGGATGCTGCCAGACTGGTGAGGCACAGGAGTGCACCGAAAAAAAGCTTATTTGGTTTCATAGGTTCCTTTTACTTGACTAAGCAGTTTCACTTGCTGAGCGTTGAGGTCGGCGTACAGCCCCTGACCTGTAATATCAAAATCCTGTCCCTTGACCAGTATATTTTTATCTGAGGTCATAATCATATTACTAAGATTTAATTCCAGATAACTGGTGCTGATAGACTGTATGGGCTCTGTGGGACTAATGGCATCAATAATAACATTATTTTCCAGAACCACTTTGTTGCTGCGTTTGTCCAGTAGTCCCTGTTCTGCGGTCATGCGCCATTCAGCCTGACCTTTATCGGGAAAGATCCAGTACACTGGGCTGCTAAAAACGGTGCGATCGTCCTGTTCGTAGTGTTCCATGTGTTTGGCTGACACCCGACTAGAGATCATGCCGTTTTCATCATAACTGACACTGTGTAAATCATCGGCAACGTAATCAGGACGTACCACATCAGAGTTCTGCAGACTCGCGTCGGTATTACGCTTATTCTGAACTTGCCAGTACAAGATCAGGGCAGCGGTAAAAAAAGCAATAATTGCCAATGTGACTCTGTTCATATACTCATGCCGTGTGCCGAATCAATTTTATCTTGGCTCAATAGTAGTAAATCAGCTAGTTCCCGCAGAGCACCATGACCACCATTAAGAGACGTTACCAGATGTGCCAGTTGTCTGACTCTGGGGTGACCATCCGCGACGCAGACACTGAGTCCTACGCGCTGCATCACGGGTAAGTCAACCATATCATCTCCAATGTAGGCCACCTGCTGTGGTTGCAGTTGATAGTGTTGTAATAGCCACTCAAAAGGTTCCAGCTTATTATCAATACCCTGAAATATATGAGGTATTCCCAAAGCCATCATACGCGTTTCTACAATCTGTGATTGGCGCCCGGTAATCACGGCAACCTGGATGTCAGCATTTAATAAGGCTTTCACACCATAACCATCTCGGGTGTGAAAAGCTTTGAGTTCTTCACCATGATTTCCCAGATAGATGCGTCCGTCAGAGAATACGCCGTCGACATCGCAGATCAGTAACCGGATCTGGCGGGCCGCTTGCCATACCGTCTCAGAGACTGGTCCATAGAAACTGTCACGACTCATTACATAACTCCCGCGTTCACCATATCCAACATGTTGAGTGCGCCTACTGGGCGGTTATCAGCATCGACAACAATCAGCCCATTGATGCTGCGATCGTCCATGATTTTTAACGCCTCTGCGGCAAGAATATTGGCTTTGACAGTGATGCAGTTGCGAGTCATCACATCAGCAATGCGGGTTGTACGCAGATTGACATCTGCATCGATAACCCGTCGTAAGTCGCCATCGGTAAAAATTCCCACCAGCTTATTATCGGCATCCACCACAGCGGTCATGCCAAGCCCTTTTTTAGAGATTTCGTACAGCGCATCGGTGATGCAAATATCATGATGAACCAGCGGAATATCCTGATCTTTGTGCATCACATTTTCGACTTTCAGCAGCAGTTTGCGGCCAAGTGCACCTCCTGGATGCGACAAGGCAAAATCATCTTTGGTAAAACCTTTGGCTTGTAACAGCGCTATCGCGATGGCATCGCCCATCACCAGCGTTGCGGTAGTGCTGGATGTCGGTGCCAGTCCAAGTGGACAGGCCTCTTCTGGCACTTTGATACACAAATGCAGTTGTGCGAGTTTTGCCATCGTGGATTCAGGATTGCCGGTCATGCTGATCACAGGGATCCCCTGACGTTTAATGACAGGCATCAGTGTCAGGATCTCGTGGGATTCCCCAGAATTGGATATTGCTAGCACAATGTCATTATGGCTGATTACTCCAAGATCACCGTGACTGGCTTCGCCTGGATGCACAAAAAAGGCGGGTGTCCCCGTGCTGGCTAGTGTGGCTGAGATCTTATTGCCAATATGGCCTGACTTGCCCATACCCATGACGATGATCTTGCCGCTACAGCGATAAATCATTTCGCAAGCTTCGGCAAATTCAGGCGAATCTACATATTGGTACAAGTTGTCCAACGCTTGCATTTCGATATCAATGACTTTGCGTCCCCACGTACGCATCTGATTTGCATCTGTCATATCTTTCTCTCTTCCATCTGTTTGGCGCTTATTGATGATGCTCAAACAGGCTAACCTGATAGCACACAAAAGTGATCAATAACACTACGCCATGCCACCGTCTAAGTGAGCGGTGTTTTCTGCCGCTCAACAGAATGAACAATGCCAAGGCGGTACTGGTTGCTAAGACCATGTAAAAATCTCGGCTGGCAGCGGCCGCGTCTACTGTTCCAGGTGCAATCAATCCAGGAATTGCCAATACGGCGAGTATATTGAACAGGTTGGAGCCAACAATATTGCCTATTGCCAAGTCCTCTTCTCGCCGCAGCACCCCCATGATACAGGCTGCTAATTCAGGCAGGCTGGTACCAACGGCAATAATTGTCAGGCCAATCACCAGATCTGACAGCCCGAAGTACTGCGCAATACCCGCGGCACCGTTTACCATCCAGTTGGCTGATATGGGCAATAAGATTATGCCTACGGCAATCCAGAACAACGCTTTCCAAGTGGCAACATCTCGCGGAATATCTTGCTCGGCTTCATCCGCCAGACGATCTTTGGCTCGGTTAGCGATGGCATGCCAGATGAGGTACCCCATCAAGCCAATAAACAGCAGTAGCAGCAACAAGGCCTCTGCGCGACTGAACTGCTGATCATGTAGGCAGTAGCCTGCCACTAATGTGGCAATTAGCATCAGCGGAATTTCCCGGAACAGGGTTTGGGAACTGACACGAATTGCGCCGAATAATGCAGTAATGCCGAGAATTAGCGCAATATTTGCAACATTGGAGCCCAATACATTACCTATCGCCGTGTCTGGACGACCTGACAAGGATGCCGTTACCGCCACAAACATTTCAGGCGCGGAACTCCCCATTGCCACAATCGTCAAACCAATCAACAATGGTGGAAGTCCCAGATTTCTAGCTAAAGCGCTTGATCCGTATACAAATTTGTCTGCGCTCCAAACCAGAAATAGCAAACCGGCCAAAAGCAAAAATATATTAAATAGCATTGCACAATCGGTTTTCCCCGGATTCTGCCGTGCATTGTCGCTGTATTTGCTGCAAATTGAAAGGGTACAACGCCCAACCTGGTAAGCCTGTTGTGTCGAGTAACCCGATTGCGTACAATTTATCGCTTATTGTTCACGGCTTGCTGTTCACCGGCAGCTGTTCAGTAACGGTTCAGATTGGCGTAACTAACATGATGAATAGTTATGATGTTTCAGGACGAAATGGATCGCCAAAGTTTAGTTCTCGGCAATCTAGAATCTCTCTCCGTTAGTTTGGGGTTGCGCTAGCAATGGGAGCGGCGATAAATCCCATTTATCTTTAACAGGAATATTAGAACTGGAATCAAACATGAGCCAAACCCAGACCGCATTGGTCGAAGTGAAGAATCTCAGTTTCAGTAGGGGCTCTCGGGTGCTCTACGACAAGATCAGTCTGAGCATCCCCAAAGGCAAAGTCACCGCCATTATGGGGCCTAGTGGTATTGGTAAAACGACCCTGCTGAAATTAATTGGTGGTCAGCTAACGCCAGATAGTGGTGAGGTGCTGTTTGAGGGCAAAAATATTCATCAGCTCAAACGTAGTGAACTATTTGAAGTGCGCAAACGGATGAGCATGCTGTTCCAAAGCGGTGCGCTGTTTACTGATATGAATGTGTTTGATAATACCGCATTTGCTTTACGTGAACATTCCGGTTTGCCTGAAGCCATTATTCGTCGGATTGTGCTGATGAAACTAGAGGCTGTAGGGTTACGTGGTGCGGCTTCGCTGATGCCGAGTGAACTGTCTGGCGGTATGCAGCGGCGAGCGGCACTGGCCCGTGCTATAGCACTTGAGCCAGAAATGGTGATGTATGATGAGCCTTTTACTGGTCAGGATCCCATTTCCATGGGGGTGCTAGTGAAGTTGATCCGGGAATTGTCCGATGCATTGTCACTCACCTCCATTGTGGTTTCGCACGATGTCAGCGAAGTGTTAAGCATTGCTGATTACGTCTATATCATTGCCGATAAACGCATTATTGCGGAGGGAACCCCTGAACAGCTGCGACATGCTAATAATCCGCAACTGCGACAGTTCCTTGATGGCGCACCGGATGGTCCGGTTCCATTTCACTATCCGGCTATGGATTATCAGAAGGAGTTATTGGGTGCGTCTGACTGATTCTATTGCTGATCTCGGGCGCGATGCGCTGGGGTTGGTTGCCGGTTTGGGAAAAGCCGGGCTGTTGTTATGGGGAGCCTTGGTGCAAATACCAAGACCCCGAAAAGGTACGCCGTTGCTGGTCAAACAGATCTATGTGGTAGGCGTGCAGTCAATGGTGATCATTCTGGTTTCCGGCCTGTTCATTGGAATGGTGTTGGCGTTGCAGGGATACACCATTTTGGTTGATTTTGGCACGGAGCAGAGTCTCGGCCCTTTGGTGGCACTAAGTTTGTTGCGAGAACTAGGGCCAGTCGTGACGGCACTATTATTTGCGGGTCGAGCAGGTTCGGCGCTTACCGCAGAACTAGGGCTGATGAAGAGCACTGAACAGCTGTCGAGCCTAGAGATGATGGCAATAGATCCGTTGCGACAGGTTATTGCGCCGCGCTTCTGGGCTGGGTTTTTAAGTATGCCATTGTTAGCCCTAATGTTTACCGCTGTCGGTATTTATGGCGGTTATTTGGTCGGTGTTGAGTGGAAGGGCATTGATGACGGTGCGTTCTGGTCAATTCTGCAGGCTGCCGTAGAGTGGCGGCAGGATATTGTGAACTGTCTGATCAAAAGCTTTGTATTTTCTTGGGTGGTGACCTGGATAGCATTGTATCGGGGCTACCAGTTGGTACCTAATCCGGAAGGTATTAGCCGGGCAACAACTCAGACCGTAGTGCAATCAAGCCTAGCGGTTCTGGCACTGGACTTTTTGCTGACAGCATTGATGTTTGGCAAGTAATGGATAATGACTGTTTAACTTTGGTAACTGATTATGTTGACAAGAAAAATTGAATTCTTGGTAGGTGTGTTTCTGCTGGCAGGGTTGGCTGCGTTTCTGGTGTTGGTCTACAAAGTTGCCAATGTTGAGGTACAAACTTCCAGTGATACCTACACGCTGACAGCTGAATTTAGCAATGTGGGTGGGCTTAAAGTGCGTTCTCCAGTGAAAGTTGGGGGAGTGGTTGTTGGCCGCGTAAGTGGTATTGCACTGGATCCGAAAAAAATGGAACCTGTGGTCACCCTGACCATGGATAAGCGCTACAACAAGTTTCCGGAAACCAGCAGTCTGTCGGTATTAACCTCAGGTCTGCTAGGCGAGCAGTTTCTGGGATTGACCCCTGGGTTTGTCGATGACGATGTTGCCACCTTAAAAGATGGTGACCGCATTTACGATACTCATTCTGCGCTGGTGCTGGAAGATCTTATCGGTCAGTTCTTATACAGCGCCGGTTCAAAAGATAAAAAATAAGGAGTCCCTTATGCTTAAAAAATTAATCGGTGTGGTTGCGACAGCTTTTCTGATATTACCAATGGCGTCGCAGGCAGCCACCAAAGAGTACAAAGATCCTTATGCCATGATTAAGGAAGTGGCTGACCAGACTTTTGCCCGTTTTCAGCAGGATCAGGATAAAATCAAGGCTCAACCTGACTATCTGAAAACCGTCGTGTCTGAAGAGTTGATGCCCTATGTAGATACACGTTATGCGGCTTATAAGGTTCTCGGTCCTTATTTGCAGGAAACCACCAAAGAGCAGCGTGATGACTTTGTCAGCGCATTTGAAGGTTATCTGGTTGCAACTTATGCCCAAGCTTTTACCGCTTACACTGATCAGAAACTGAAGTTTGATCCAGAAAGTGATTATTCCGGCGAACGCATGGTGGATGTCGGTGTACAGATCGTGGACAATGACCGTCCGCCAATCAAACTGGATTTTCGGGCTCGCCGTCTAAAAGATGACACTTGGAAAGTGTTTGATATGGTGGCAGAAGGCGTAAGTCTGCTGAACTCTAAGCAGTCTGAAGTCACCGCTATGGTGCGCGAGAAAGGCATTGATCAAGTGATTGCTATGCTGAAAGACAAAGGCAATATCCATATCGATTTCAATGCCCCTAAAGGTAAGGATGCGCTGTGATAGAGTTCAAGCAACTGGGTGACAGCTGCCAGATCGTAGGTCGGCTGAGTCAGGATGATGTCAAACAGTTATGGGCGCAACGCACTCAACTGCTAGCGGCGGACACCCAGACCCTAGATTTGCGCGGACTGGATTACAGCGACAGTGCTGGTATGGCGTTTCTGCTGGAACTGCTGAGTCAGCATCCATCTCAATTGCGCCTGAGTGCACCATCACCCCAAGTTAAACGTTTGATAGATCTTTATGATCTGCAAGAATTTTTCACTGAGTAAGCAACGCCTGACAAGGTATATTCGCTGATGGATACACAAGAGATCGAAACTGTTTTACGCAACGCACTGGCTCTTTCCGAAGTCTATGTGACGGTGGAAGGGACTCATTTCAAGATTGTTGCTGTTGGTGATTGCTTTGAAGGTATGAGCAAAATTAAGCAACAACAGACAATTTATGCACCATTGATGGACCGTATTACCAGCGGTGAGATGCATGCCCTCAGTATCAAGACTTTTACTCCTGCGCAGTGGCAGCGTGAAAAGATCTTCAATATGCCAGTGTAGAGAGTTGATGTGGATAAATTAACCATTCAGGCAAGTGGTCCACTTGCCGGTAACGTCGTGATTTCCGGTTCCAAAAATGCTGCTTTGCCTATCTTGATGGCGGGGGTGCTTACTGACGAGCCGGTCATTCTTTCCAATGTTCCCAATCTCCGGGATGTCACTACCAGTTGTAAGTTGCTGCGTTGTCTTGGCGCCGAGGTGTTAGAACAAGCAAATGGCGTTGTGCATATTAATGCCAAAAATATTAATGAGTTTTGTGCGCCCTATGATCTGGTAAAAACCATGCGCGCCTCTATATTGGTGCTTGGCCCTTTGCTAGCCCGTTATGGTACTGCCGATGTGTCGCTGCCAGGGGGGTGTGCCATCGGTGCTAGACCGGTGAATTTGCATCTGCACGGATTAGAGCTGATGGGAGCTCACATTGAGGTGAAAGAGGGCTATGTTAAAGCTCGCATTGATGGCCGTCTCAAAGGCGCTCATATCTTTATGGATATGGTCAGTGTCGGGGCGACGGAAAACCTGCTGATGGCTGCTGCGCTGGCAGATGGTGAAACTATCATTGAAAACGCTGCGAGAGAGCCTGAAGTTGTGGATTTGGCGAAGTGCCTTATTGCTATGGGTGCTCGTATTGAAGGTGCAGGCACGGCCACTATCCGTATTCAAGGCGTGGAAAAACTGCATGGTTGTCACTATCGGGTGATGCCTGATCGGATTGAGACCGGGTCATTCCTTGTCGCCGCTGCCGTTACCCGTGGTCGCATTCGCTGTCTGGATGCGGATCCGGCCTCTTTGGACGCGGTGTTGGTGAAGCTTCAAGAAGCCGGAGCCGAGATTACCGTTGGTAGTGACTGGATTGAACTGAATATGAAAGGCCAGCGTCCACGAGCGGTAAGCTTGAAAACGATGCCATATCCTGGGTTTCCCACCGATATGCAGGCGCAGTTTTGTGTGCTCAATGCCTTAGCGCAAGGCACTAGCACCATCACTGAAACTATCTTTGAAAACCGCTTTATGCATGTTCCCGAATTAAACCGAATGGGGGCCAGTATGGAGTTGGAAGGTAATACCTGCATCATTCATGGACGTGAATCGCTTAACGGTGCGCAGGTCATGGCCACCGACCTGCGAGCCTCTGCTAGTTTGGTGATTGCAGGCTTAGTTGCAGAAGGAACCACTGTGGTGGATCGCATTTATCACTTGGATCGTGGTTACGAGCATATTGAAGATAAGTTCAGCGGCCTTGGTGGCAAGGTGCAACGTATCTCCTGAATATGATAAAAAACACCGTCTAGTGCGGTGTTTTTTATCACTTAGCCGTTAGTGAGAATCGTCTGGTTTCTACCTGCCATCTTGGCCTTTGCCAGTGTTTCATCGGCTTTATCCAACCAAAGGTCATAACTGTTACATTCCTCATCCAGCGGGCAAACACCCGCACTGAACGTAAATGTCAGTTGTTCACCATTAAACTGCAACGGTGTCTGTGCCAGACTGGATTGCAGTCTGGCCGCAAGCTGTAGCGTTTGCTGAGCATTACTGTGATGTAGTAGCAGTGCGAATGCGTTGGCGCCATAACGGCAAGCCATATCTGTGCTGCGCAAGTTGCGGCCGATGAGGTGGGCCATATGTTGGATAGCTCTGTCTCCAGCAACATGGCCATATTGATCATTAATGGTTTTCAGTCGGTCAATGTCTACTAACAACAGTGATGTGGGTTCCTGATAACGGCTGAAACGAGCAAATTCCTGCTGCACCAATTCCTGCCAATGGCGACGATTAAACAGTTGTGTCAGCTCATCCCGCTGGTTCAGCTGCTGTAACTGCTCATTGGCGGCTGTCAGTTGCATTTTATTGATGGCGATATCGGTAACGTCATAGATGATCATGCTGATGTGACTGGTGCCACTGAGTGAACTCAAAGGCAACAGCGTGATGTTCTGATACATGAATTCAGCACGGCCGGTAATGGGGCGATAGTTGTTGAATTTGAAGATATAAGGCCGTTGTTCCCAACTGATAAAGACATTGTTTTTTAGCAAAAAAACCTGTTCCATTTTCTGCCGTAGCCAATCGGCAGGTAACTCTGGAAAGCGTTGGAACAGGTTATCGCCCTTAAGCTCATTGGGGGAAATACCGCTGTGGTTCTCCATGAAACCATTCCACAACTGAATATTGAAATTGCGGTCGAGCACCACTAGACCTACTTCTATGGTCTGTACCATATCAATCAACCAGTGCAGTTCGTTCATTGGGTCAGCATCGTGAGTCATCGCAGTATCCGTTTCAGTTCATCAGGTAGCCGAGTTTAAAATTCATTGTCGGCAGGGAGTCTTCAGTAAACAGCAGCAACAGATCGCACTGTACATTGTGGCCTTCGATACGGTAGTTGATCTCCATTGCCAATGTCCGCTTCCATCGACTGGAATTATCGTGGACCAGATCATTTACCGTGCAGTGACGGCCAAGGACCACAGGATGAGATTGACTGAAGTTCATGTCCAACTGTTCTGATATGCCATTGAGAAAAGCTCCAATCAACACGTTACCAGTGTCAATCAATACTTCAATTTCGGTATTGGTATTGTCTGGGTTAGCCATGCCCATCAAGTGCGCCATATCGGCGAAACTGGAGTCATGGAAAATCAGTAATGCTTCACCGGCGATCCCGGCGCCAATGAATCCCTGACATAACGCCGAAACCTTTGTACTGCTTTCGGTGGCTTTTAATGCCATCGTCAGTTCACTAACCTCTAACACATTAACGTTGGGAATTGGTAACAGCACAAACACGTCCAGCAGTTTGGCCAGCAGATCCGCTGCCCGTCCCATGGCAACGTTGGCAACTTCCTGACAGGCATCGCGCAGATCCACTTCAAGCAGCGGAGCTTCTTCCGTCGCGGGGGCATTTGTTACCGCTAATGTCAGAATTCCGTACTCTTCCAGGATATTGGTAATGGCATCTGCACTGACGGGCTTTTGAATAAAATCCAGCGCCCCAAGGGCTTTCACTCGCTGATGCGCCTGCATTTGAATATCGCCCGACACTACGATGATCATCGCTGGCAAGTCTTGCTGCTGTACCGTACGTAGTACCTCGTAACCATCCATCACCGGCATGTTTAAGTCGAGAAAGACAACTTCGCCCTTGCCGGCTTTTATTGCTTCTAATCCTTCTGCACCATTGGTGGCATAAGTGATCTCAATATCCCACTCCTTGGGGAGCGTGCGTGCCATTTGTTTGCGTGCCAGCGCAGAGTCATCACATATCAGTACAGGAATGGTCATTCAGCGGCTCTCCGTGTTGAGTCCGGGAAAAACAGCGGCTTAATTATAGACCAGGGTCGGAGCACACTTTGAGCAATTTCTAACCAAAGAACACTTTTTCACGGTAGTCATCGCTCCAGCTAGCTTGTTTTAGTTTGTTCCGCTGGCTCGGTGAGCCGCAATCACACTGCCGCAG
>NZ_JAFNJD010000055.1:0-27002 GCF_017368415.1 Shewanella sp. 4t3-1-2LB | reverse complement strand
TATCAATATATTATAATTATAAAACGTATCTTACATAAGCAAAAATAAGTTACAAAACGAGTTAAATGGCAAAAAACAAACAAAGTTACATATGAATTCCCCTCGCCAATTTTAATCTGAATTTCAGTTAATGTTATTCCCGCAGCTCAGGTAATAACACCTGGTAAAAGTAATTTAAACCAAGTTAAACGCAATAATTCCTATTAATTAAAATTGGTGCTTACCATGAATAAAAAAATCATCTCATGGCTGGTCATTCTGGCAGTAGCCGTCGGCATCTGGCTGACGCCAGCGCCTGCCAGTGTTGATCCTAAGGCCTGGCATCTACTGGCAATCTTCGTTGCCACTGTGCTGGGGCTGATCCTAGAACCTATCCCTATGGGTGCCGTGGCTATCTGCGGTATCACAGCTACCGCAGTCACCGGAACCTTATCCATTAAAGAAGCCATGACAGGTTTCTCTAATACTACTATCTGGCTGATTGTAATGGCGTTCTTTATTTCCAGAGCGTTCATTAAAAGCGGACTTGGGGCCCGTATTGGTTACATTTTTATGCGCTTGATGGGGAAACGTACGCTAACCCTGTCATATGGCTTGCTGATGACAGATTTTATCCTGGCACCTGCAATCCCTTCTAACACGGCACGTACTGGCGGCATCGTATTCCCATTGGCGAATTCAGTGGCCGATGCTTATGGCTCCCGCGCAGAAGACGGCACATCCGGTAAGCTTGGTAGCTTCCTAATGACCACCGTATTTCACGGTACCACCATTACTGGCGCGATGTTCCTGACCGGCATGGCCGCCAACCCACTAGCTGCCAAACTCGCCGCCGATATGGGGATTGAAATCAGTTGGGGCCAATGGGCGCTGGCAGCGATTGTGCCCGGGATTGTTGGTCTGCTACTGATGCCATTATTCGCTTATGTGCTGAATAAACCTACCATTACTGCAACCCCACAAGCACCGCAGATTGCCGCTAAGGCGCTAGCAGAAATGGGCAAGATGAAAATGTCTGAGTGGGTAACTCTCGGAACTTTCATCGCCTTAATTGGGCTGTGGATTGCCGGGCCGTCTTTCGGCCTAAATGGCACAACAGCCGCCATGATCGGTTTAATCCTGCTGGTAAACGCCAATGTTCTGAGTTGGGACGATGTACTGAAAGAGAAAGGTGCTTGGAATACCCTGACTTGGTTCTCAGCACTGGTCATGATGGCCACCTTCCTTAACAAGCTGGGGCTGATCAAATGGTTTGGTAGCAGTATCGCCGCCAACCTCACCGGACTTGACTGGCCAGTGGCACTGCTGGCACTGGCACTGCTGTATTATTACATCCACTACGCTTTTGCTTCTTCTACCGCACATGTTGCCGCGCTGTACTCGGTATTTCTGGCAGTTGCGGTGCAAATGGGTGCCCCTGGGTTGATGTCAGCCATTATCTTCGGGGTGATCTCCAACCTGATGGGCGGTGTCACTCACTACGGTACTGGCCCAGCCCCAATTCTGTTCGGTGCTGGTCACGTATCTCTACCTAAATGGTGGAGCCTGGGCTTCATCATGGGTCTGCTGCAACTGGTCATCTGGGCCGTTGTTGGCGGGATCTGGTGGAAAGTAATCGGTCTTTATTAATCACCAACGGGCGTTACTCAAGAGCTAACGCCCGTATTTCATTGATAACAGCAAAGGGAACGCCATGACTATTATCAAAAAAGCGGACTTCATCGATAGTATTGAAGACGCACTGCAGTATATCTCTTACTACCATCCGCTGGATTTCGTCAAAGCGATGGAGAAAGCCTACCATGCGGAAAAAAGCCAGGCTGCCAAAGATGCGATTGCGCAGATCCTGATCAACTCTCGTATGGCGGCCGAAGGCCATCGTCCAATCTGTCAAGATACCGGTATTGTGACCTGTTTCGTGAAGATCGGTATGAATGTCCAGTGGGACAGCGATATGACCGTTCAACAGATGGTCGATGAAGGCACCAAACGTGCTTATAACAGTTCCGTTAACCCACTGCGTCAGTCTGTCGTTGCAGATCCAGCGGGCGCCCGTAAAAACACCAAAACTAACGCACCAGCGGTAGTGCATGTGGAAATGGTAGCGGGTGATAAAGTTGACATCATGATCGCTGCCAAAGGTGGTGGTTCTGAAAATAAAACTAAGATGGTGATGCTGAACCCCTCTGATGATATCGCCGCTTGGGTAGAAAAAACCGTACCGCTGATGGGCGCTGGCTGGTGTCCTCCAGGTATGCTGGGGATTGGTATCGGTGGTACTGCCGAAAAAGCGGCGCTGATGGCCAAAGAAGCCTTGATGGAACCGGTTGATATTCATGAATTACAGGCGAAAGGTGCCGAAACGGCTGAAGAAAAACTGCGTCTGGACATCTTCGACCGCGTCAACAAACTCGGTATTGGTGCTCAAGGGCTGGGCGGTGTGACTACCGTTGTCGACGTGAAAATCAAGACCGCGCCAACTCACGCGGCGTCCAAGCCGGTGTGTATCATCCCGAACTGCGCCGCCACTCGTCACGTGCACTTCACTTTGGACGGTAATGGCCCAGCCACACTGACACCTCCAAAACTGGCAGACTGGCCAGAAGTGACCTGGGAAGTGGGCAACAACGTACGCCGTGTTAACGTTAACGAACTGAAAAAAGAGGATGTTGCTGCATGGAAAGCCGGTGAAACCGTGCTGCTGTCAGGCAAAATCCTCACCGGTCGTGACGCTGCTCATAAACGTATTCAGGACATGCTGGCAAAAGGTGAATCTTTCCCGGTAGATTTCCAGAATCGCTTTATTTACTACGTTGGCCCAGTGGATGCCGTTGGTGATGAAGTGGTTGGCCCTGCGGGCCCAACAACCTCCACCCGCATGGACAAGTTCTCCGACATGATGCTGGAACAGGCGGGCCTGATGGGCATGATAGGTAAAGCTGAACGTGGCCCGGCGACAGTAGCGTCTATCAAGAAGAATAAGGCGGTATATCTGATGGCCGTGGGTGGTGCAGCTTATCTGGTAGCGAAAGCTATCAAAGCCGCCCGTACTGTCGCTTTCGCCGACCTGGGGATGGAAGCTATCTACGAGTTTGACGTTGAAGATATGCCTGTGACCGTCGCGGTGGACAGCGAAGGTAATAATGTCCACGAAACTGGTCCTGAGATCTGGAAAATCAAAATTGCTGAAATGAACGCCTGATCAGGCATTCATACGCCGCCAATTTTATGTGTTCCTTGTCAGCGGCGAGTTAGCAATAAGGACGGCCTGTAATGGAATATAGGCTGTCCTTTTTTACATCCTCCCTCGTCGCCCCGCCATTAAACACCTCATAAAGACATCACGTCACACTATCAACCACCAGATAAGCCGCCATCTCGCGCCCTGAAAAAGCCCTTCAGCATCAATAGTCTAGAGATGATTAAGCGCAACCGTTTCAGATGGTGGACGCCAGCGAAAGTCGACGATAGGCAAACCATAAAAAACCCCACAGTTGTGTGGGGTTCAGTGTTCAATTCTGCATACAAATCATCAATCCAGCAGATTAATATCCGTTAACTGATACAAGCGTCGCGGCCGACCACCGGTCTTATAGTTAAGTACCATTTTCACCACGCCTTCAGATTCCAGATATTCCAGATAACGGCGTACCGTGATACGACTGACATTCATGCGCTCACTCATGTCATCCACAGAGAAATCGGTGAGCTTCTCCTCTTTCAGGATTTTCTTCAGACTATCCAGAGTGGTGACATCGATGCCCTTAGGGGTACGCCGTACCGGCGTGGTACTGCGTTTTCCCAGGATCTGATCGATAGCACCTTGATCCACGGTCTCATGGGTCGCGAGTTTCTGTCGATACAGCTTGTAATCATCCAGCGCTTGCCGCACCCGAGACATCCGCAACGGCTTCACCAAATAGTCACTGATCCCCAGTTGTACCGCCTGTTCCACGGTTGAAGCATCGCGTTCCGCAGTGGTCATGATGAAATAACAGTTAGCACCATCGCGGCGCAGTTTCTGGATCACATCAATGCCGTTACCATCGGGTAAGGTAATGTCCACAAACACCAGTTGCGGCTTGTATAGTTCGAAGTGCATCAATGCATCGGCGCAGGTTTCGCTAACGGCTACCACCTCAAAATCCGAGTGCTGGTTAATGGTCGATTCCAGGGCATAACTGGCCCGCGGATCGTCCTCAATAATCATGGTAGTGACTTTCTGCTTCATAGCGCTTGATTTCGCTCTTATCGATATAGATGGAGAACAGGGTGGCATGGTCCTCGGTGCGTTCCCAGTCAATACTGCCGCGGAACTGTTTTACCAGTTCGTTAACCAGGTATAAGCCCACACCCGTCTGCTCCTGTTCCTCTTTGCTGGTGACACCAAAATCGAGAATATGCTCAGCGATTTCCGATGCAACACCAGCGCCGGTATCCTGTACTTCAAGAATAACATGTTGACTGCGATCGCTGACATAAACATGAACTGCCGGTGCCGCATTTTGTCGATTATTCCAGGCCGCAAGGATCGCATTATCAATGAGATTACCCAGTATAGTCGCCAGTTTTTCTGACACCAGCTTACTATAATCCTGCAGAATATTATCATCGTCTAATTCGTACTTAACGCCCATCTCGGTCGCTTTGTTGTATTTGGCAAGCAGCAGTGACGCCACCAGACTGTTTTGTATTGAACGCACCAGATTGCCGATAATATGCTGATGGCCTTTGCTCTCGCGATCGATGAACTCTATCGCATCATCATAGTGTTTGAGCTGTAACATGCCGGATAATACATTGAGTTTATTTGAGTATTCATGGGTTTTGCTGCGCAGCAATTCGGCATAATTTTTGTAGTAAATCAGTTCTTTCCTGAGATCATTCAGTTCCATATCCGCGAGGAAGAAAATCACATAGCCATGTTGTTCTTGAGCGGTTTGCAGCGGGTAAATACACACTCGATAGTCCAATTTTCCGAGTCGCAAACTGCCAGAATATGCCTGTCCATGTCCGGCTCTAGCGATCTTATCTAGTGCTGAAGAGAAGCGCGACAACGGCTGCCCAAGGTAATCCTGCTTACCCATACTGCCCATCGCCAAAATTTTGGTGGCAATATTGTTGATGGCAGTTATCAAAAAATGATTATCAATGGAAATAATAGGATCGCGGATAGCGTTAAAGATACGGTCATGTTCCATCAGTCGATTAACCACCAGTTCTGGCTCCAAATCCTGCATGGTGCGTTTCAGTTTAGACAGCACCACCACAATTAATATGACCGTGATAACTAGGACCAGCAGTACCAGTAACAGCAGATGAGCGTGTCGCTCAATGAACAGATGGCTAACTTCCCCTTTCAAAATACCAACGCAGACAGCGCCCACCACCTTGCCATCAACCACCACCGGGGCAAAACTGCGGATCGCCAGGCCCAGAGATCCCACGGCATAGGTGCTTTGTTTAATCCCCTGCTTAAGCACAGGTTGCAGATCATCGCCGACAAATTTTTTGCCAATTTTGTTGGCAGCCGGATGGCTAAGGCGAATAGCATCTTGATTAACCACCACAATAAAAGAGACATCCGTTTCTGCCCGCAAATTCTCAATATAGGAACGAATGGAAACACCGGGTTCTTGGTTAGCGCGCTCCACGGCGGCTACTACCACGGGATCTCGCGCTAGAATGCTGGCCATTTCCAGCCCGCGTTGCTTCAGACTTTCATCGTGGGTGGACTTCAACAGCTGGAATACCATAATGGCCATAATGGTAATGATCCACGCCATCGCCAGCAGAATACTGGTGATGAAGTGCTTTTTGAAATTCATCGGCTTATGGAAATG
The DNA here is from genome assembly GCF_017368415.1 of Shewanella sp. 4t3-1-2LB. Taxonomy (NCBI): domain Bacteria; kingdom Pseudomonadati; phylum Pseudomonadota; class Gammaproteobacteria; order Alteromonadales; family Shewanellaceae; genus Shewanella; species Shewanella sp. 4t3-1-2LB. The sequence goes on along the minus strand of NZ_JAFNJD010000055.1, from coordinate 21,159 downwards.
AAAACGCGATAATACAGCCATAAATCATCCTGTAGAGTAGGGAATTAGCCGTAACGCAGCCAGTGTTTTAAGCATAATGTAAGCACCCGCTTTTATAAACAAACAAGGGTGCCTTAGTCACGAAATGTTGATAGATTCCGCCTCCTTGGCACCCTGAGTTTGTCACAACAATCAAGCGAGCATAGCCACCCAAATCACCGCTAGCAGAGTGACTACCGCAGCAACGGCATAACAGGCATATTTGCCCACGGTACCGATATGGATTTGCAGATCATGCAAGCCGTGATGAACCCGGTGCATGGCATGCCACATGGGCAACGCCAGTGTCAGCACAGTGAAAACAGCACCGACGGGAGAACTGACAAAATTGATCAACTTATCATAGCTAAGATCGATAAACCCCAAACCATGCAACGGCAGCAAAATGCCCATCAACAACACTGTTACTGGCGTTAGGATGGCAAACCAAGTGCCACCAGCACCGAACAATCCCCACCAAATCGGTTCATCAGAACGTTTAGGCGCATAATTCATCATAATTTTGTTCCTCTTATACCAGTGCCAAAACTACGGCAGACACGACCAGCACCAACAACCATTGCACGGCAACGACAGTACCATCGGAGACTTTCTTGTCACCCACTTTAATTGGCATAACTTTGGGCATCATGCTGAAAAACGTTTTGGCGTGATACAACGCGCCAACCAGCGCCAGCACATTGATAATCAGCATTAGCGGATGCGATGAAAACGCCACCCAAGCATTAAATGCACTCGGCCCTGAGACCAGCGCAAACAGGCCGGCTGCCAAATTCAGCGTAAAAATAATCAGCGGCACAATAGTTAACTCACGCACCATATACCAACTGAAGAAATTGTTTTCGGCATACCAAGTACGTGCAATGGGCCGAACATAAGGTTTACGGTTTTGCATGTTAAGCCTCCTGTGGTCTCAGCATGGCGATCAGGAAGTCTTTGGAAGACTCCACCTTGCTCTGGTTAACGGCAGCGGCCGGGTCAACGTGTTTAGGACAAACTTCGGAGCAATAACCGACAAAGGTACAACCCCAGGCACCGTCTTTACCGTTGATTAACTTCATCCGCTCGGCTTTACCGTGGTCACGACTGTCCAGGTTATAACGGCGCGCCAGCGTTAAGGCCGCTGGGCCGATGAACTCTGGATTTAGCCCAAACTGCGGACATGCGGCGTAACACAAACCGCAGTTGATGCACCCCGCGAACTGTTTGTATTTCGCCATCTGTGCTGGTGTTTGCAGGTTAGGTCCATCTTCTGGCTTACGATCGTTGCCGATAATGTAAGGCTTGATCGCTTCCAAACGTTCAAGGAACGGGGTTTTATCCACCACCAGATCTTTCTCAATGGCAAAGTTTGCTAGTGGCTCCAATGTCAGACCTTCTGGATAATCACGCAGGAAGGTCTTGCAGGCCAGTTTCGGTACATTGTTAACCATTACCCCACAAGAACCACAGATCGCCATGCGGCAAGACCAGCGGTAGGACAAGGATTTGTCTAAATTATCCTTGATATAGGCCAGCGCATCCTGCACTGAAGTGGTGTCATTCGCCGGAACTTTAAATGTTTCCAGATAGGGTTCTTCATCTTTCGCGGGATCGTAGCGAAGGACGTTAACTGTCTGCAGCTTATCCATTACGCTTTCTCCTGTTGTTTAGCGGCATCACCATACAGGCGAGCTTTAGGTTGAGACTTGGTGATTTTCACATCGCCGTACTTGATGGTGGGGATTTTGCTGTCTTGGTAATAGGCCAGTGAATGCTTCAGGAAATCTTGGTCATTACGTTCGGTGCAACCCACATCAAGGCGCTGATGAGCGCCGCGAGATTCACGACGTTGAATCGCGGAATGGGCCATCGCAGTTGCCACATCCAGACCAAAGCCCACTTCAATGGCGTACAGTAGATCGGTGTTGAACACCTTGCTCTTATCGGTTACCTGAATGCACTTATAGCGTTCGTGCAGCTCGGCCAGCTTGTCGACGGTGGCTTGCATACCGGCTTCATCGCGGTAGATCCCACAGCCTGCTTCCATGCTCTTACACATTTCAGTGCGGATATCTGACCAGTTTTCGGTGCCTTTTTGCTCCAGCAAAGCGTTAACACGGGCTTCAGCCGCTTCAGCCTGTTGTTCAATGGCCTGGAAATCGAAGCCCTGGAATTCGGCGGCACGCTGCGCCGCAGTTTCACCCGCCAAACGACCAAAGACCACCAGCTCTGCCAGTGAGTTAGAGCCTAGACGGTTAGCACCGTGCAGTCCCACCGAGGAACACTCACCGACCGCGAACAAACCTTTAATACTGGTTTCCGTGTTGCGGTCTGTTTCTAGGCCACCCATGGTGTAGTGCGCAGTGGGACGAATAGGAATAGGTTCATTAACCGGATCAACGTTCACATAGGCCTTGGCCAGTTCACAGATAAATGGCAAACGTTCTTTGAGGTAATCAGCGCCCAGATGACGCAGATCCAGATGCACCACATCACCCAGCGGATGCTTGATGGTGTTGCCCTTCTGCTGTTCATGCCAGAACGCCTGAGAAACCTTGTCACGAGGACCCAGTTCCATGTATTTGTTCTTCGGCTGACCTACTGGTGTTTCCGGGCCGAGGCCGTAATCCTGCAGGTAACGATAACCGTTTTTGTTGACCATGATGCCGCCCTCACCGCGGCAACCTTCGGTCATCAGGATGCCGGTGCCAGGCAAGCCGGTTGGGTGATACTGCACAAACTCCATGTCTCGCAACGCCACACCATGACGATAGGCAATGGCCATACCGTCACCCGTCACGATGCCACCGTTGGTATTGAAGTGATACACACGACCAGCACCACCGGTTGCCAGGATCACCGATTTTGCTTTGAAGCACACCAGTTCGCCTTCGGCGATAGACAGGGCGATGACCCCTTGTACTTCATTGTTAACCACCACCAGATCCAGCATGAAGTACTCGTCATAACGAACGATGCTCTGGTACTTCATTGAGGTCTGAAACAGCGTGTGCAACATATGGAAACCGGTTTTATCGGCCGCGAACCAGGTACGCTCGATTTTCATCCCACCAAAACGGCGCACATTCACTTCACCATTAGGCTTGCGGCTCCAAGGGCAGCCCCACAGTTCTAATTGGGTCATTTCGCGAGTCGCATTTTCAACGAAATATTCCACCACGTCCTGTTCGCACAACCAATCGCCACCAGACACTGTGTCATTAAAGTGGTTATCGAGACTGTCTTCTTCTTTGATAACGGCGGCAGAGCCGCCTTCGGCGGCGACAGTGTGAGAACGCATGGGGTAAACTTTAGATATCAGTGCGATATTCAGTTCAGGGTTGGCTTCTGCCGCGGCGATTGCTGCACGAAGACCGGCACCACCCGCTCCGACAACCGCCACATCAGTGGTTATAGTTTTCAAAATCACCCTCCAGCAGGAATTAAAAATCTGTGGATCAAAGCGGCTGCTCAATTAGCCGAATTGCCGATGTTTATTCAGGTAGCTCCCAGTTCATTTGCGGTCCTGATTAAATTCGCGGTGAGTATAACAACGGCTAAAAATAGGAAAGTGGGGGTAGATTCAATCGAAACTAAGAAGCACTTTTGTAACTTATAGAACCTTTAGCAACATATTTAATATCTATAAATAACAATGTCTTATAAATAAAACATCAACGCTTTATGAAATTAACTACAGGGATGTGACATGTATCAAACGTTGCTGAATTTACAGAATCAGAGAACAGCGTCTGAATGGTTTGTTCAAAACAATAAAACTCTCAGGCCAACTTAGCTATAACAGATATATGTTTCAGTGTCACCGTAACAAAACTAGCGCCACGGCGGGTTTGTATCAGGCATCAAAATGGATTTCATCCGCCAGATCAAAGCGAATTGGATACAGTGCAGCAGGCGGCTCATCACGCTCCACAATGTAATCCCAGTAGTCGTTGTCAAAACGATGAAAGAAACCCTCTGTTTTCACCGCAAGACGATTGGCATACCACCACCAAACTGGGCCCCATAATCCGAGGGTGAACATAGTGAGCACAAAGTGCAGTAAATGGACTGCCAAACGATGCCTAGCACCGCGAGAGACTGATGTGAGGGATGATAAATCTGCCATAAAACTGCTCCGATCCACACGAGACGACATTACCCGAGACCGGGGATTGCTCAATAACAGCTTTATTATATTCAGCATTAGACTTTGGTCTAATAAATTTTCTGACTAAGCAACTCTGTAAATAAAGCTATTTGCACCATTTTGGGGGCACTGTTAGATTGTGCAGCCACCCCGATGAAAAATCTGATAAGAGAGATCCTATGCATATCCGCAAGGGCCGCAGCGAAGATATTGCGGCACTGGTAGCCTTTAATCAGGCAATGGCTGAAGAAACCGAAGGTCTGTTACTTGATCCAGAGATACTCACTCGTGGTGTGACCACCATGATCAACGAGCCACAACGGGGCTTTTACCTAGTGGCCGAACAGCAAGGACAAATTGTGGCGTCATTGATGGTGACATTTGAATGGAGTGACTGGCGTGCTGCGAACTATTACTGGATCCAGAGCGTCTATGTAACACCGGCCTGTCGTCGCCAAGGCATTTACCGCCAACTGTACCAAATGGTAAAGCAGATAGCGGCTGCCGATGGTGGTGCTGCAAGCTTTCGTTTGTATGTGGAGCACGATAATCAACGGGCACAGCAGACGTATAATGCGCTAGGCATGGCACAAAGCCACTATCTGATGTTTGAAGAAATTGTAAAGCCGAGTCTATGAAAACAGTTATTCGTGTAGTGGTTGGCTCTACCAATCCAGTAAAAATAAATGCCGCTAGAACCGCCGTTGCGACCTTACATCCAGAGGCCGAAATCCATTGCGAAGGCGTAAAAGCCCCTTCAGGAGTGGCGGACCAGCCAATGACTGACGCTGCGACTCGTCAAGGCGCTATCAATCGTGTCAACTGGTGTCGGAGCCATACTCAAGCCGATTATTATCTGGCGATGGAAGGTGGCGTCGACATCGTGGCAGCACAAGCGTATACCTATGCTTGGGTCGCCATTGCCAACCAGCAGCAAGTTTGTCTTAGTCGCAGCGCCCACCTGCCCTTGCCGACTCGGGTTTATCAAGCACTGGAGCAGGGGCAGGAGTTGGGAGACGTGATGGACCGTATGTTCAACACGGTAAATATCAAGCAGGCGGGAGGCGCAATTGGCCTACTCACCCACGGTCACGCCAGCCGCGAAAGTACTTATACGGCGGCCTTGGTGATGGCAGCAGCACCGCTGCGTTTTCCCGAACTTTACTGCATGTAAGGGCTAAGAGACTGCAAACGATGGCTAACACAACATTTCGCCCACTGACAGCTGCCGACAATGCGGTTATTGCCGCCATTATCCGCGAAGTTTCCGCCGAGTATGGGCTGACGGCAGACAAAGGTTATAGTGTGGCAGACCCAACACTGGATAATCTCGCGGCTATATATCATCAACCGGGATACGGTTACTGGTTATTAGAGATTGATGGCGTTGTTGTGGGGGGCGCTGGCATAGGCAAAGTCGCAGGACAAGCACAGATCTGCGAACTACAGAAGATGTATTTTTTGCCCACCGCCCGAGGATTGGGGTTGGGTGAACAGCTTGCACGGCACTGTATCACACAAGCCAAAGCGGCAGGTTATCGGCAAATGTATCTGGAAACCACACAGCTGTTGCCAGAAGCGCTACGGTTATACCATAAACTCGGTTTCAAACAATTGGCCTCAGCACTGGGTAATACCGGCCATGATGCCTGTGAAATTCCCATGTTGCTGGACATCTGACTAAAAATCAGCCACCCGAAAAAGATTGGCTGTCCAGCTAACGAAAAACTTGCTAGCGTGCTAGTAAACAGGAACAAAGGGAGCAGTCAATGGAATATTTGCGTATTCCCAATTCCAACCTAGAAGTCAGTAAGCTGTGCCTAGGGACCATGACCTGGGGCCAACAGAACACCCAGGCTGAAGCGTTCGCCCAGTTGGATCTGGCACTCGGTGAAGGTATTAACTTTATCGATACCGCTGAAATGTATCCAGTGCCACCAATGCCGGAAACACAAGGTGAGACCGAACGCATCATAGGCAACTATCTGAAATCCCGTGGCAACCGTGACAAGCTGGTGATTGCGACCAAAATTGCCGCCCCCGGTGGTCGCAGTGATTATATCCGCCCAAACATGGCATTGGATTGGGATAATATTCATGCAGCGGTGGATTGTTCACTGCAACGCCTTGGTGTTGACACCATCGATCTGTTTCAGATCCACTGGCCACATCGCAATACTAACTTCTTCGGTGAACTCTATTACCAGCAACAACCCAAGGAATCACAGACGCCAATTCTAAAGACATTGGAAGCCTTAGCGGAAGTCATCCGACTTGGAAAGGTACGCTACATTGGAGTTTCTAACGAGACACCTTGGGGCCTGATGAAGTATCTGCAGTTGGCAGACAAACACGGCATGCCGCGTATTATCACGGTACAAAATCCCTACAACTTGCTAAACCGCAGTTTCGAGATTGGCATGAGTGAAATCAGTCATCGGGAACAGTTGCCGTTACTTGCATACTCGCCACTGGCATTTGGCACGCTCAGCGGTAAATATCTCGATAATCAGTGGCCCGAAGGCGCACGTCTGACTCTGTTCAAACGTTTTTCCCGTTACACGGGCAGTGAACAGGCGCAACAGGCGACCGAAGCCTATGTGACGCTGGCCCGTAAACTGGGGCTGAGTCCGGCGCAGATGGCACTGGCTTGGGTAAATTCGCGGCCGTTTGTTGGTGCCAATATTATTGGTGCCACCAGCACCCAGCAGTTGCAAGAAAATATCGACAGTCAACAACTGACCCTGTCAGAAGCAGTATTAGCGGAACTTGAAGCGCTCAGTCTGCAATATCGTATTCCCTGCCCTTAACGCACCACTGAGCAACGGGCTTGCATTAGGCGCACAAATCTTTGAAGATCTGTGCGCCTTTTGATTTTAGATAAACCACCATGAGCCGTTCCCCAATTCGCCAGCAATTTCCAATTCTGAACCAGATGATGGGCAGCTATCCACTGTGTTATCTCGATAACGCTGCCACCAGCCAAAAGCCGGAGCGGGTGATACAGGCGATGGATGACTATTACCGTCGTTACAATGCGAATGTTCACCGTGGTAGTTACCAGCTGTCGGCCACGGCAACCAGCGCCTTTGAGGCGGTACGTCGGCAACTGCAGCAGTTTATTCACGCCGCCCATCCACAAGAGGTGATTTTTACTCACGGCACCACCGAAGCACTGAACCTATTGGCCTATGGCCTGAATAAGCACATTAAGCCCGGTGACCGCATTCTGGTGGACAGCACCGCGCATCACGCTAACCTAGTGCCATGGCAACAATTAGCACAGCGATGTGGCGCAGAGCTAATCGCTATTCCACTGACCGACGAACTGCGACTGGATCGGCAAGCATTAGGGACATTACTGCAACAGCCCACTAGATTGGTCGCCCTAAATCACGTATCCAATGTGCTTGGCACCGTTAACGATATTGCAGCCTTGGCGCAGGAAATCCGCGCCGCGGGGGCTATTTGCGTCGTAGATGGCGCCCAGGCTATTGGTCATCTGCCAGTAGATGTGCAACAGCTTGGCTGTGATTTTTATGCCTTTTCAGGCCACAAGATGTATGGCCCTACCGGAGTTGGCGTGCTGTGGGGACGACTGCCGTTATTGGCAACGTTGGAGCCTATGCTTACTGGCGGCGAAATGATCAAAACCGTGAGCTTTACCCAGACTGAGTTTGGCGAACTCCCCTTCCGTCTGGAGGCAGGCACACCGCCGATTGCCGAAGTGATCGGCTTGGGTGCAGCCATCGACTTTCTTAACAGTGTTGACCGCAACAACGCGCAGCAGCAGGAACAACAATTGCTGCAGCAGTTACAGCAACAACTCGCCGCGCTACCGGGAATTACGCTTTACGGTGCCCATGCAGACAACCGCGGCGCAATTGCGTTTAACCTCGCAGATGAACACCACCAAGATGTGGGGATTTTGCTGGATCAACAAGGCGTTGCCATTCGTTGCGGTCATCACTGTGCCATGCCATTGATGGACGCCATGGGGCTAAAAGGCTGCTGCCGCGTCTCGTTGGGGATTTATAGCAACGCCGACGATATTACTCGTTTTATTCAAGCATTACGTACCACAATTACCCTGCTAACAGGCGAGTAACAGAGGCACTCATGGAGCAACCAGACCAACCGTTATTTGCACTGTTTTTGCAGCAACAACCGCAGTTACAACAGGCTGCCGAGGCGGTTGCTGCCGCCAATCAGTGGCAGGACAAGTATCGCTTGCTGATGCAAGCGGGCAAACTGTTACCCCAATTACCGCCACAATGGCAACAGGATGCGGCGCGCGTCAGTGGCTGCGAAAGTGCCGTGTGGTTGTATCATCTACAGCAACAACAGCGACATCTATATCTGGCGGATAGTGATGCCCGCGTTGTTAGAGGTTTGATTGCCCTCTTACTCGCAGGAATGAATAACGCTAGCGCTACCGAGCTGGCCGCCTTTTCAGCAGAAACCTATTTTGCCCATTTAGGGTTAGCAGGCCAGCTTAGCCCTTCGCGCAGCAATGGCTTGTATGCCATTGTCGATATGATGAAAAATCTATCTAAATAGATTTCGCGAAATTCAGCTCAAATTTACAGCAAACGATATTTTGGCTATCACGCTTAGGCAAAATTTGTGGCATCATACGCAGCGTTGCAGGGCGGCGGTGGTTATTGTGTCGCACTGCAACGTCAGGAATGTCGGAGCGGAGCGTAGCTCAGCCTGGTAGAGCACTGTCTTCGGGAGGCAGGGGTCGGAGGTTCGAATCCTCTCGCTCCGACCAATTCCACACTCTCTTTTGTTTGTCGCTAATCTAGCAATACCATCAACAATCCCGCCAACAGCATCATGCCACCAATGCCGTATGCTACGGGCTTATGCTGGGTTTTTACCAGTGTTGAGCAGGTCGCTTCCCCCAACAGACTCATCAGCAGCGCGGCAGCCAATCCCGGTAACAATACCAACAGCAGATCATAAGGGCTGAGTCCTTGCTGCCAGCCAACGAATCCAATATTGGCATGACCATAGGCGTAACCATGGGAGAATGCCAACATGCCCACCAGCGCCGCCGCCACATGGGTTGCTAATCTGATGTTTCCGGCAATCAACATACCCACCACAAATACCGACAGCAGAATACTGGCTTTGGCAATCATCAAAACCACCGATGACGGAGCTATCATCGCTCCCAGCGCCAACAGCACCAGATATGCCAACGGCAAGACCCATAAGGCGCGGCCACCTAATTGTACCGACCAGATGCCAACCCCAGTGGTTACCAACAATCCAGCAGCTAACGCGAGTGGCGGTAATTTCAATAATGGTGTGGAATACTCACCAGACATGGTGAATGACAACAGAATTAGGGTAATAATTCCCAACAGCATGACAAAACTACGTTCAAACAGAGCTTTTGGCATTTTGGCCTCCCCACTTGTCCGCTTTATCAGTTTCAGCTTAAGCGGCAAGGCCAAACGCTTGTTTGATTGAGTTCAAAAAAACCTCAAAAACTGTAAAAATTTGTAACCAACATGTGGCGCTTATAACTTGTTATTACCTACCACCAGCATCTCACATTTGAGGCAGTCGAATACCAATTTAAGCGTATCGTTACCCACCTCCAACTGCATTGGCTCTGCTTTCAGCTCAGGGTGTTCTTTCGGACACAGGTTAAAGCTATAACGCAAACAATGCTTGGTGATCATCAAAGGGGTATCTTCCAGCAACTGGTTCTGCTCGTAAGATGGTTCAATCTTAATCACGCCATGCTGTTCATAAAAAGCCTTAGCACTGGCATTGTTCACATTCCCTAAATAGCTGAGGTATTTCTGCGGGAACATCGCGTTAGGATCTCGCGGCCAGGGCTGCGGCCGTTGGTAATTATGCTCACGGACCTGTTCTAATGCCGCCACGGCATCGCGGCGTAGCCCATTCAACAACGCAGCTGGCACAAACCAAGGCTGTGCAGTGGCAATCTCAACGTTACCAGCACGATAGCGAGTCCCCCCTAACTTGGTTAAGCTGGCATAGAGGTGTTGTTGTGCTTTTTGCGGATCGTTGGCAGTTTGCCGCTCACAACTGATGCAGACTTCAGCACGATTGCCATGACGGTCGCTGATAGCCAGCCCCAGCCCATCATCAGTATCGAACAGTTGTAAATCGGCATCCAGTAAGCGCTTGGCGGATTCTTTACTGAGTAAATTTTCAAAATCATGATCAAGGTTGCGGAACAGTTCTACACCCACCCGCAGGTCGCCCGGCACCGCAGCGGCCAGCCAGACACGGTTGCCCTCAGCACGGTTAACCCGAATGCCGTTGAGCTTGGCATCTGAATGCACCGCCTTGGCAAAATCGATGGTGAAATAGCACAAACCATCACCGTTATGCAGCGCTCCGGCCTCTGCACCATCGGTATTGATCTCAAACCAATCCTTGCCGATGCGATTTACCCGGCCAGCACTCTGTCCTAAATACTTAGGCGTGCGGAAATCATTCAGACCACCATGCCGTTGGTTAACAAAATAGTCCGTTTTACCACGGTTAAAACTCTTGTCTGGATTAGGGGTAAAAGTGTACTCACAACGCCCGTGTGATGAGGGTTGCAGCGCTGGCGATTGCGCCATAATTGCGTCTAGCTGCTGCCGATAATGCGCGGTGACATTTTTCACATAACTCAGGTCTTTCAAGCGCCCTTCAATTTTGAAGGAACGGATCCCCGCTTGGATGAGAGCCTGCAGATTATCAGTCTGGTTGTTGTCTTTCAGCGACAGCAGATGCTGGTTTTCCGCCAGAACTTCCCCATCACGAGTCTTGAGGTTGCACGGCAAGCGGCACATCTGTGAGCATTCGCCACGATTAGCACTGCGTTTACTGTAGGCATGGCTCAGATTACACAGTCCAGAGTAACTGACGCAAAGTGCACCATGAATAAAAAACTCCAGACGAGTTTTTACCTTAGCAGCGATCGCCCGGATCTGTTCGAGACTCAGTTCCCGTGCCAGCACAACCTGCGAGAATCCCACCTGTTCCAGAAACGCCACCTTTTCAGGGGTACGGTTGTCGGTTTGCGTACTGGCATGCAGTGCGATGGGGGGTAAATCCAACTGCAAAATGCCCATGTCCTGCACAATCAGCGCATCAGTCCCCGCTTGATAAAGCTCCCCGATCAGCTTATCGGCTTGTTGCAATTCTTGGTCACTGAGGATGGTATTAAGTGCCACAAACACCTGCGCCCCATAGCCGTGGGCAAACCGGCATAGACGCTCAATATCTTGCACACTATTGCCAGCCGTGGCCCGTGCGCCAAATGCTGGCCCACCAATATACACAGCATCGGCACCATGACTGATAGCCGCAATGCCGTAGTCGGCATTTTTTGCAGGGGCGAGCAACTCAAGCATATTATCAGCATGAAGAGACTGCGCGGGGGTATATATCTGTACCATGGTTCAGGACCTGCTAAACAAGAGGGGACGGAGTATAACAAAGCCACTAAAAGCTGCACAGCCGCATTTTAGTGCAATTATCCTCTGATAACTGCCTGCCTCTACACTATTCTGCAGACCAACATAGGGCGCCGATGAGATAGGCAAAGCCCGGTTTTGAATACCAAGTAATCCTAATAATAAGATAGCGGCTGGTGTCGCAATGATGGGTTCATGGTGCATTGCCGACGATAGGCGTTTTGTTATATCTCCCTCTGCCAGCGTTTTGGCGTTAACCAGTCATTTTACGGCCGCCGCCACTGAATATCTCGCCCCAAAAAAGCGCTAGCGAATCTCAGAACCGCCAACTGTAGGCCAAATTCAGCAAATCGATACCAGGGTTGTGTTTACTCAGTCCCGCATTGGAGTAATGCAGATAAGTTAACGACACCGTCTGTTTATGTGTTTTCCCAAAACGAAATGCCAATCCAATGCGATCTTCGAATTGAAAATGTAATCCTACATCCTTGCCCGCAAAATAAGTGTCATCTAAAAATGCAACGCCTATTCCCCCCTCCAGATATGTATCAACCCAATGCCCGCTAGATAGCGGATAACGTAAGATAGGCGACACCGCTAGCACAAAATCAGTATCGTGTTTATGTTGCTCACCATAGCGCCAGAAATTGACGCTGGTTTCTAATGCAACTTCAAGATCTGGGCTGATGTTTTGCAGCGTATCCAGGTAAACCTGATACGCAAGCTTTACACCATCGAGTTCTCCTTCACCATGGATGTAGTTTATCGCTGCTCCCTGACCGACCTCAGCACACGCATCTTTTGCATATAATGTACTGAATATTAATAAGAATAATAAAAAAGCAATGGTCATCAAATGCAACTGAGATTTCATAGAACCTCCGGCAATGAACGAATATCCTGCGTATTCTTTCCAAAATTAAGAATATGGATTACTAAATAAAGGCAAAACCCCCCTATTAAATGGAATGATTATTGATAGCTGGGGGTATTAGCCGTGTTCTTTTGTAATTCTGATTATTATATTTCTTATCAATAAATATAATTACCCACTTTAAAAGTGACAGTGTGTTGCATCGGCAAAGAGATGTAACCATGTTGTGAGTACACACTCACGTTGCAACAGACATTTATCTTGGCAGCCATATTGGGTATTTCGTTAAGAGAGATTCAGAAGCGGAATAACAAGCGAGCAACGATAGTGAAATATCATGCAATATCAGAAGTTATCACGGGTTTATAACAACAAAAAAACTGCCATTGCCGGTGTTTCCATTTCGACAGTCCGTCATGACATCATGGGTCACTCTATGAACGTCACACAATCAATGCAACGGTTTCAATGTCCAAACCAAGTGTCTATAAAAAACGCTTGGTAGCTAAGCAGCGCGAAGAAGTACATCTCTCCAGAAAACCAAGACTTAGGCAGAGCCGCTGATACCGAGGCAAACGTAGCATGTTCATCACGCTGATAACTATAAGACTTACCACCATTTAACCACTTAACACCGAGCACGATTCGGCCGGTTATTTTAGTGGTCGGCCACCATCAAGATTCAGGCAACTGCCCGTCATGTAGCGACTGTGCAGCAGATAACGCACCGCTGAGACAAATTCCACATCGCCCCCCACTTTAGGCAACAAGGCTTTGGCGAGAGATTTCTCACGGTATGTCGCATCGTCTTGCTCATTAAACAGCATCATCGCTGGAGCGATACTATTGACCTTGATGGTCGGTGCCAATTTAGCAGCAAACGATAGTGTGAGATTTTCTAGTGCAGCTTTGCTGGCAGCATAAGCAATGTGCTTGGCACTGCCCTTTTGCGCAACATAATCAGTCACATGAATGATATCCGCGCCACCAATTTCTTCAGTGTCGAGTAACTCCGCCAACGCTAGATTTAACTGGTAAGGCACCCCTGCATGGATCGCCATCATCTGCTGAAAAACCTCGGTCACTGGGACGCCCGCGTCTTCTGCAAGCCAATCGGAGGCGTTGTGAACAATCGCGCGCAACCCTTTGCACTCCTGCCGTATCCAGTCAATGAAGGTGGTCAGCGCCTGAGGTTGCAACAGATCGATGCGATATAACACCGCGCCATGGCTGCGTAACTCATCCAGTTCCGGATAGTGACTGCGATAGGTGCCAATCACCGGCCAGCCATCAGCTAACAACGCTTTAGCGGTTGCCAACCCTAGCCGCCGGCCAACACCTGTAATCAGAATTGGTTTCATTGTTATTCGCCCCAATATAGTCGGGCTTTGATTGTTTCAGTATTTTTGGTCAGCATCAAGGCTGCCAGTCAATGGCCGGTTGACCCCATGCCTGTAACTGCTGATTGATCGCTGAAAAATGATGACATCCAAAAAAACCACGGTAAGCGGATAAAGGTGATGGATGGGGCCCACTGATAATCCGGTGCTGCGGTGCAGTGATAAGTTGCCCTTTTTTTATGGCATGACCGCCCCACAGCACAAAAATAATCGGCTTGCGCTGTTGATTTAAAAGATTTAACACGTGATCGGTGAACGTTTCCCAACCCGCTTTGGCATGCGAGTGAGCCTTGCCTTGCTCAACGGTCAATACCGTATTGAGCATCAATACGCCCTGAAGCGCCCAATGCTCTAGAAAGCCCGACGCTGGGATCTGAAATCCCTCAATATCGTCGGCCAGCTCTTTGTAGATATTCTTCAATGAGGGGGGCAACGGCACGCCCGGTTTTACCGAAAAACATAACCCATGAGCCTGACCCACACCATGATAGGGATCCTGCCCCAGCAACACCACCCGCACCGCAGACAAAGGTGTCAGTTCAAAGGCGCGAAAAACATCGGCTTCGGGAGGGAAAATCACCTTGCCAGCACGTTTTTCCTGAGCCAAAAATGCGTTTAGTTTTTGAAAATATGGCTGCTGCTGTTCTTCGGCAATAAAACTCTGCCAACTATCAACCATGGCGTTCCCCTATAGACGAAATCGCCACAGCTTAAAAGCTGGCAGCGTTTCAGACAAGGAGTTCCCTCCCTCCTTGGGCGCCTTAGTGCAAAATGCAGCCGTCAGACTTACAATCGACCACACGAATTGTCGTAAGGAACCAATATTATGCCGTTACTGGTATTCGATATGATTGAAGGGCGTACGCCAACAGCGGTGCGTAAGATCCTAGATTGCAGCCATCAGGTAGTACTGGATGTGTTTGGCGTACCGACGCGCGACAGATATCAAATCGTCCATGAAAATAAGGACTATCAGATGGTGATTGAAGACACTGGGCTCGGCTATGAGCGCAGTCGCGATGTGATAGTGCTGAGAGTCTTTACCAGTCCCCGCAGCCTCGAGCAAAAGCATCTGTTCATGCAACGCCTGAGTACCGCACTGCAGCAACAATGCGCTATTGCCCCCCAAGATTTGGTGATCTCTTTTTTCAGTAACAGCCGAGATGATTGGAGCTTTGGTGAAGGAGAGGCTCAATACAGTAGCGGCAGATTGGGCGCTGCACCAAAGTAAAATACTACTGCCGCCCTATAATCTGCCAGTAGCACGCCAGATTTTGCTTGGCGACTGAACAGATTTGAGTAAAATCGGCGCCTAAACCATTAGCAAGAGCAAATATATGATGTCACAAGCCAACAACAATGAAACCACCATTTTTCAGCTCGCGGATCAGTTTATTGCCCTCGCCAACGAGCTAACGCAGCAACATGAAGACCTTGGCAAAATTGGTACAGCGTTGCGCTTTGCCGCTGCCCGTTTTAACGCGTTTGAAGCCGCGGTCAAATCCGGCGATTTGAAAGCCGAAAAGAGCAGTGCTCTGGAGTGGTTCACTAACGAATACCGGGAAATGCTGGATGACAATCTGGAAGATCATATTGCCAATCCACCAGCTAACGCGGCAGAGGACGATGGCAGTAGCGATGTACAACAATTCCGTCCTTGAACGCTATCTGCATGACGGACACCAAGAAAAATGGGCGCCTTCTAAAGTTGCCCATTTTTCCCAGTGGAGTCGTTTAAAAACCTTCCAGAACAATTTTGCCTCTGGCTTGGTGAGACTCTAGCAGTTGATGGGCCTTGCGCAGATTCGCCGCATTGATAATACCGAAATGCTCATTCACGGTGGTTTTCACACGACCATTATCAATCAGTTTTGCCAACTCGTTAAGGATCTGTTGCTGCCGCATCATATCCTCGGTTTGGAATAACGAACGGGTATACATAAACTCCCAGTGCAATGCCAAACTCTTACGTTTCAATAGCTTCACATCGAAAACATCTGGATCGTCAATCAACCCCAGATGTCCCTGCGGTAATAATGACGCCACGATCTGCTCAATATGTTCATCGGTATTATTCAGAGAGGCGACCCATTCTACGCCCGCCAGACCCAATGCACTAATTTGCTCACTCAATGACTGATGGTGATCGATAACATGGTGCGCGCCTAATGAACACAGCCAATCTTTAGACTGTGGACGGCCAGCGGTCGCGATGACCGTGACGTCCGTTAATTGCCGTGCCAGTTGCACCAGAATGGAACCCACCCCACCCGCAGCACCAACGACCAGCAGTGCTTTCCCCTTACCAGCGGCCATCGGTAACGCCAGTCTGTCAAACAGCAGTTCCCAAGCGGTCAATGCGGTCAGCGGTAATGCCGCCGCTTCCAAGTTGTTAATCGTTTTAGGCGCCGCCCCAACAATGCGCTCGTCAACCAGCTGTAATTCAGCATTACTGCCAGGGCGCGAGATATCTCCGGCATACCAGACGCGATCGCCAGGCTGATAGGCCGTCACTAATTCCCCCACCTGTTGTACCGTGCCAACGGCATCCCATCCTAGTACTTTGTATTGTCCGTTCTCGCCGCCAACCCGACTGCGGATTTTGGTATCCACCGGATTCACGGAGATGGCCTGCACAGCCACCAGTAAGTCATGCCCTTTAGCGATGGGTGTAGGCAATTCAATATCCGTTAAAGTGTCGTTACCGCCAAGTACGTGCGCTAGTTTGTATCCCACAGCCTTCATCGTGATGTTCCCCTCTGTCGTGGCGTATTAACAATGTGTTGGTGATTCCCGTATCTAATCTACCGGGCATCCGCAACGGGAAAAACCATTGATATTTAATAATAGATTCAAATAATATTTGAAAATACATAGCTGCCATTCCTGAATCAACTGAGCCAAAGATGCTACGAGCACTGCAGGATTTACAGATCTTTGTTGCAACGGCCAGACAAGGCAATCTATCCAGCGTCGCCCGCGCCATGAACCTAACACCAGCCGCCACCAGCGCCGCAATCAAGCGTCTGGAGCTGCAACTGGGAGCCCCGCTATTTGTGCGCTCCACCCGCAGCCTGCGCTTGACCAAAGATGGTGAGCACTACCTGCAATATTGTGAACAGGCACTGTTACAACTGGAACTGGGCGAAAATTTGTTACGCAGTGGTAGGGAAGCGTTACAGGGTAAGCTACACCTGTCGTTGCCGTCAGATCTGGGGCGTAACCTGTTAGCACCGCTACTCGACGGTTTCATGGCGGCACATCCACAGGTGGAACTAAGACTGCAGATGAGTGATCATCTAACTAACATCTACCGGCAGCCAGTCGATTTGGTGATCCGTTATGGTCAGCCACCAGACTCGGCGCTTATCGCCCTGCCATTACGCCCTGAAAATGACCGGGTGCTGTGCGCTGCACCCGATTATATTGCGCGCTATGGCACTCCAACGCATCCGCAGGAACTTTATCGCCATAACTGTTTGTGTTTTATGTTGGCAGATACAGTTCACGACCATTGGCGATTTACCCGGGCAGAGGAATTTATCAGCGTCAAGGTCAAAGGCGACCGTGTGGCTGATGATGGCGATATGGTACGGCGCTGGGCCATTGCTGGGGATGGAATTGCTTATAAATCACGCCTAGATATTACTGCTGATCTAGCTGCAGGCCGACTCCTGCAGCTATGTCCAGACTGGCAGGGCGAAGCCGCCCCGTTGTATATGTTGTTGCCAGACCGCCGCCAACTGACGCCACTGATCAAAGCACTACGCAGCCATTTATTGCAATATCTGCCACAGCGCCCGGTTTAATCCAATGGCTGTTACAGCGATACCACCACCCGCAATGCCAACAGCAATAATACGCCGCCTGTCAGTTTGTCGATCACCGTGGCGTTATGACGCAACTTATCGAGAATCTTCGGTTGCGACAGCATAAAAGCAATGAAGGTGTACCAAAGGCCATCAACCACAATCGGCGTAATAACGATCAGTCCTTTGCCGGCGCTGTGTTGCGCTGCCAACACAAATTGACTGAATAACGCCATAAAAAATAACATGATTTTGGGATTCAACATGGAAATCGCTAAGCCATCGCGTGCCGCTTCCAACACGCTGGAGCGCTTACCTGCCGCCAGTTTCTGTTGCATACCGCCGGTTGATCGCAGCGCTTTGATCCCCAACCACGCCAGGTACAGGGCACCCGCGATCGCAATGACTTTAAACAACATAGGAGAATGCTTCAGCACTGCGGCTAATCCCAGCAGAGTTATCAATGCATAGGTGCCAATACCAATGGAATGAGCCCAAGCGCAAGCTATCCCTTGTGCCCGACCGCCACCAAGTGTGTGTCGTACCACCATTGCGAGGCTAGGTCCTGGCGACACCGCGCCTAAACAGCAGATCGCTAACAACCCCAGCCACATACTCCAACTCATGCCACAAACTCCCTCACCATTAATGCCATTGTTACAGCGGGTTACCCCGCTAAATGTAAATGCACACTATATACCAGTTACCCGGAACACCACACCGCCGATCTGATAAGCGGTAAAAAAACAGACCAGCAAACTGGTCTGTCAAGAGATAAAAGTGGCTACGGGGTAACAGATCAATATGTTTGCCCCGTGGCAGCGGAATTAGAAGCGATAAGTCACGCGTCCATAGTAGAAGCCGCCATTAAAGCCATAGGGAGAAGTGATCGGATATTTCGCCCCAGCAACACCTGCCCAAGGGTTATCATCTGGATAGGTATCCAACAGATTCTGCGCACCAACGGACACATTCCAGTCATCGTTGATGTCATATCCCAGTTCCGCATCTACGGTAAAGGCACTGCTGACATCAATGGGCAACTCGCCATCAGAACCCAGATGATCTTCCCAATAAGCGCCGTAGTAATTGAGCCGCACCATAGCGCGTAAATCAGCCGTCAAAGCCTGATTGTAGGTCAAAGAGCCTTTGTGATGAGGCAGTGACTCCTCTAACGCCTTCACCTTAGACGCGCTGATATTGTCTGGGTTGAACTTATCCACTGTCGTTTCCGTCCAGTTGTAAGCCAGCGAGAAACTGCTGCCGTCCAACCATTCTGGCGTGTAAGTCGCGACCAAATCGATACCTTGGGTGGTGGTATCAAAGTCGTTGGTAAAATAGCGTACGGCAGAGAAACTGCTGGCATCTAGGATACCCTGAGAAACCAGCGCTGCTTTATCTTCATCCGTGAGCGTCAGTGGTGACGTTTGGGTAATACGATCCTTCAACTTGATATGGAAATAATCCACCGTCAGGAAGAAGTTGTTGGCGTTATATACACCGCCAAATGACAAGTTAACTGACTTTTCCGGATCCAGTGGTTTACCGCCTTTCTGCACCGAAATAGGGTTGGTCGGTGGCAGCGTTGCTTGATCTTCCAGACCATTAGGACCGAATGCAGTCGTTACGTTACGAACATTGTTCTGCCCCACGGTTGGCGCCCGGAACCCGGTACTGGCCGCGCTACGCAACGAGAAATTGTCATTGATGCTCCAGATGGCACTGAGTTTACCATTAGTGGTGGAGCCAAAGTCGTCATAATGCTCATAACGCACGGCACCTGTCACCAGCAGATCGTTGCTCAGCTCTTTCTCAACATCCAGATAGACTGCGGCGTTCCCGCGGCTCCAGCTACCTGAATCCTCAGGTTTAAAACCGGGAAAACCGTTGGAACCAATACCAAATCCCTGCGACGCCAGCGGGCCAATCTCAAAGGAATAGGGATCGCCGTTGTAAATTTCAAAGGTTTCACGACGATATTCCAGCCCCGCTGCCAGGCTCCAAGTATCAAAGCCAAGATAATCAAAATCCAGGTTCAGACCACGTTCCATCTCGACATATTTACCGGGATCAAACGTCGTTGGCGTCTCTGGGCCGAGAGAGGCATTGACAGTATTTTTGATATAGAAGTCTGATTCGTTACGTCCATAAGACGCCGTGAAGTCGTAGCTCAGGCCACTAGCCATATCACCTTTCACCCCCGCCACCAGCGAGGAGTCTGTCACAATACCGCCAAAGCGTGGCGTAAAACCACCTGGGAACATTTCGTTAAACACGAAACAGACGTCAGATGCCATCGCCTCAGCAATAGTCATCCCGGCACAGTTACCAGACATATCACCGGTCAAATCTCCCACTAACGGTGTAGCACCACCATCGTTGCTGTAAACTCCAGAACGGTTAGACGGATTACGATAAAAGAAACCACCTTCGACATTACGACGGGCCCAGTTACCAAACATGTAGGCTTTCTGATGATCATTTAGATCTAGGCCAGCATTAAAGAATAGCGTCAGATCGGACTTGGTTTCCGGCGTGCCCCAGATCTGCGCAGGATCAGGCACATCAGCATTACCTGCCGCCTGCAATGCCGCCGCATCATCACGCTGTACGCTACGGCTGGTATCATCCTGGGCACGATACTGAAAACTGAAATTGGCAAAACCGTTAGCACTTAATGGCAGGCCGATATTACCGGCCACCTGCGACAGCGTACCGTCGCCTTCATAATATTGGCCACTACGGAATTCAAGTTCACCACCTTCCGCACTATCTTTTAATTGAAAGTTAATCACCCCAGCAATAGCATCAGAGCCATACTGTGCGGCTGCACCATCCCGTAACACTTCGACTTGCTTAAGCGCAATAGCGGGAATGACCGAGATATCAGGCCCTTGAGCACCATCTGAAATCCCTGCCCCTTGGAAAGCAATCACTGAGGCACGGTGGCGACGTTTGCCGTTGACCAGCACCAAGGTGTGATCAGGTGCCAAACCGCGCATGTTGGCTGGGCGCACTAAGGTGGCCGCATCACTAATGGGTTGCGCATTGACATTGTATGACGGGACCACTTTTCCCATCAGATCATTCATGTCCGTAGCACCATTCTTGGTAAACTCTTCGCTACCGATAATATCTACCGGCACCGGAGATTCACCCACAGAACGAGGAGCCGCCCGCGAACCGACAACGGCAATTCGTTCCACACTCTCACCGGTTTTTCTATCCGTAGCAGGCGCTTCTTCTGCAAGTACCGGATATCCTATAGCCATCAGCACTGAGAAACTCAGCGCATTTAATTGCAGCGCACGTTGGGTTGAGTTCTTCATCTTCCATCTTCTCTGTCAAATGTTGTTGTTTATTTAGTTTTTTCAGGAACGTTCGACAGAATTCGTCCCCTATTCCATCTTCCCGAATCTAAAAAATCACATTAAATAAACAATTTTGCAAC